>NZ_RAWC01000004.1:0-106678 GCF_003611685.1 Corallococcus sp. CA049B
GTCGGGGGCCATGCCGCATGACGCCCTCGCAGATGTCTCCACGGCCGCGATGCAGGAGCGCGGAGGTTCACGGGGGACCCCCCGCGCCGTGCCCGCGCTGACGGTGGTGTCCCATCCGGTGCCCCGGCGCGTGGGGGAGCGGCTGCTGCTGGACGCGGTGGTGGCGGGGCGGACCCTGGCCCTGTCGCGCAACGCGCCGGACTTCGCGAAGCCGGGCAGCTCGCTGGGGCTGCCGCTGGCGGATCCGTTCGTGAGCCGCAAGCCGCTGGAGCTCTCCGCCCTGCCGGCCGGGGGCGTGCGCCTGGCGGCGCCGGAGGATGGCACGCACGTGGTCGCGGCGGGCGTGCCGCTCCAGGGCGCGAGGGACTTCGGGCCGGCGGAGCTGCTGGACGGGGTGGCGCTGGAGCTGTCGGGCCGCGTGGTGCTGCTCTTGCACACGGTGGAGCCGGACGGCGAGGGCCCCGCGGACACGCCGGGCATGGTGGGCGAGAGCGCGGGCCTGCGGCGGCTGCGCAAGCACATCGAGCGGGTGGCGGACCTGGACGTGTCGGTGCTCATCCGGGGCGAGACGGGCACGGGCAAGGAGCTGGTGGCGCAGGCCATCCACCGGATGTCACCGCGCCGGGAGGGGCGCTTCGTCAGCGTCAACCTGGGGGCCATCCCCAAGGAGCTGGCGGCGGCGGAGCTGTTCGGTTCGAAGAAGGGCGCGTACTCCGGGGCCACGCAGGACCGCGAGGGCTTCTTCCGCGCCGCGCACGGGGGCACGCTGTTCCTGGACGAGGTGGGCGAGGCGCCGCCGGAGGTGCAGGTGATGCTCCTGCGCGTGCTGGAGACGGGGGAGCTGTATCCCGTGGGCGCCAGCCAGCCGGTGAAGGTGGACGTGCGGCTCATCGCCGCGACGGACGCGCACCTGGAGGAGCAGATCCGCGACGGGCGCTTCAAGGCGCCGCTCCTGCACCGGCTGGCGGGCTACGACCTGCGCGTGCCCGCGCTGCGTGAACGGCGCGAGGACGTGGGCCGGTTGTTCTTCCACTTCGCGCGCGAGGAGCTGGCGGCGCTGGGCGATGCGACACGGCTGGACTCGGAGGACCCGCACGCGGAGCCGTGGCTGCCCGCGCCGCTGGCGTCGCGGCTGGTGCGGGCGGCGTGGCCGGGGAACATCCGGCAGCTGCGAAACCTCACGCGGCAGCTCGTCATCGGGAGCCGGGGACAGACACGCTTGCAGCTGGATCCCCAACTGGAGGAAGCGCTGGGCACGGCGGCGGGAGCGGCGACCGCGCCGATGCCGCAAGGAGCCCACGTGGGGATTGGCGCCGCAGTGGCTCCGGAGGCGCGCGAGGCGGCGGTGCCCCGGCGCAAGCCCTCGCAGGTGACGGAGGCGGAGCTGCTGGCCGCGCTGCGGGCGAGCGCGTGGGACCTGAAGGCCGCGGCGGACGCGTTGGGCATTCCGCGCCCGTCCGTCTACGACCTCATCGAGCGCAGCCCGAACCTGCGCACCGCCGGGGACCTGGGCGCGGACGAAATCACCCGCTGCTTCGAGGCCTGCGGCGGCGACCTGGACGCGATGGTACGCACGCTGGAGGTGTCGAAGCGCGCGCTGGGGCGGCGGTTGAAGGAGCTGGGGCTTACGGCGAAGGCCACCTGAGCGGAGGGCCACGCCGCATGGCACGCTTGCTGCTGAGCCGTCGCGTCGTCCGTCCCCATCCCCCTGGAGGGTTCCCCATGCGAAGCCGCGTCCTCTTTCCGCTGTGCCTCACCGGAGCGCTGCTGGCCTGTGCCAGCGGTGGCGCCCGTTCCACCTCCTCCGAAGCGGCGTCGTCCGACAGCGGGCCGGTGCAGCCCTGCGCGGTGAACCCGACGCCTCCCGAGGGGAGCATCCCGGTGCTCATCACCGCCAGTTCGGACGGCAAGGTGCACTTCAGCAGCACGACGGTGCAGGTGCGGGCCGGGCAGACGGTGAGCTTCGTGTCCCAGGTGCAGCAGGACAGGTGCATCGGCGTGCACAAAGTCTGGCTCCTCGAGGATGGCTCGAAGAGCCCCCTGCTGGTGCCCGCGTGCAAGAGCGCGACGTGGACGCTGAAGTCCGGGGACGAGCCGGGGAAGAGAACGTCCCTCTGGTCCTGCCCCACGAGCGACTGCTCGAAGTGCACACAGCCCACGCAGTCCGAGGGTATCCGGCAGACCATCAACGGCACGCTGGAGGTCACCGGGCGCGGCGAGGACTGAAACGCGCGGTCCCTGTCTGTCGCCCCGCTCCGTCAGGTTCATTCCCGGAGCGGGTTGGGGCCGCCGTCAGGACTTGCGGGCCCTGGCGGGCGGGCGCGGAGGCGCGGAGGGGGCCGTGTTGGCGCCGGTGCTCGCGGTGACGGCCCTGAGCTCCTCGAGCCCGAGCTGGATGTGCCGTGAGAGGTCCTGCGCCTTCGGGTCCTCGAGCCAGCGCTCGAACGCGACCTTGAACACCGCGATGCCTGCCTCCGCTGCCAGGCTCGCGGTGGGGTCGGTGACGCCGCGCTTTCGAAGCGCGTCCGCGGCGGCCGAGGCCAGCGAGGCCAGCTTGATCAGCTCGCGCTCCCGCAGCTCGGCGTGCGCGGAGAGGAGCGCCTGTCGCGCCCGGGCATGGTCGCGGCGGTCCTTGAAGAAGGGGGCAAGGGACTCGAGGCCCGCGGAGACCGCGTCGAGCGGCGCGGTCCCCTGGGGCGCCTCCGCGATGGTGGTGACGATGCGCTCGTGGAGCGCGTCCGAGCCCCCGAACAGGACCTCCTTCTTGTCGGTGAAGTAGCGAAAGAACGTCCGCTCCGTGAGCCCCGCGCGCGCGGCGATCTCCTCCACCGTCGTCCGGTCGTACCCGTGCTCCTGGAACAGCGTCATCGCGGCCTGTGCGAGCCGGTCTCGTGCGTTGGGTTCCCAGCGGCCCATGGGCACCAGCATAACCTGATTGCAGTCACTGACATCACTTGTTAGGAGTGATGTCAGTAGCTGACATCGAGGGGCTTTCCATGCGCGTATTCGTGACGGGTGCGTCTGGTTTCATTGGCTCGGCGGTCGTTCCTGAATTGCTGGGGGCGGGGCATCAGGTGGTGGGGCTCGCCCGCTCGGAGGCTTCGGCCCGGGCGCTGGAGGCGGCGGGGGCGGAGGTGCACCGCGGTTCGCTGGACGATCCGGACAGCCTGCGCGCCGGGGCGGCGAAGGCGGACGGGGTCATCCATCTGGCGTTCATCCACGACTTCTCCCGCTTCGAGGACTCGGTGCGTGCCGACGCGCGCGCGATTGAGGCCATGGGCAAGGCGCTGGAGGGCTCCCAGCGGCCTCTCGTCATCGCGGCGGGGCTGCTGTTCCTGGCGCCGGGACGCGTCGCCGTGGAGACCGACGCGGCGGCTCCATCGGGGCGCGGCGCGTCGGAGGCGATGATGCTCGCGCTGGCCGAGAAGGGCGTGCGCACGTCCATCGTGCGGCTTCCGCCGTCGGTTCATGGAAAGGGTGACCACGGCTTCGTGCCGCACCTCATCGCCTCCGCGCGGCGGACGGGCGTGGCTGCCTACGTGGGGGAGGGGGCGAATCGCTGGCCCGCCGTGCACCGGTCCGACGCGGCCCGGCTCTTCCGGCTCGCGCTGGAGCGGGTCCCCGCCGGTTCAAGGCTCCACGCCGTCGCCGACGAGGGCGTGCCCACCCGGGACATCGCGACCATCATCGGCCGCCGGGTGGGAGTGCCGGTCGCATCGAAGACGCCAGCAGAGGCCGGTGACTTCCTCGGCTTCCTGGGGGCGCTCTTCGCGCTCGATGCGCCTGCGTCGAGCGCCCGCACGCGCGAACAGCTCGGCTGGCGGCCTGAAGGGCCCGGGCTCCTGGCGGACCTCGACGACGACCACTACTTCGCACCGGACGCGGGCACGCTCCTGTGAGCGCGATGGAGAAGCGCTGGCTCCTCGGGTCTACGCGCCAGGTCTGACACAAGGCCGCCTGGAGCCGCTGGACCGGCGGCATCCTGCCGTCCGAGTGGCGAGAGGAAGGCGCGCGCCGCACCAGGCCATCGGACGTGAGGTCTGCTCGTCCGCACGGATGAGAAGGTGAGAACCCAGCAGGGGCTCCCCGTCCGCGGCGCACCGCACGAACCTGTCGGACAGTCGGACAGGTTTGAGCAGCCGGGTCCGCAAGGGCGCCCGTTTCACCCGGACCGCGGAAACCTGTCCGACAGTCGGACCGCGATAGGGAGAACCGTGACGAGGGCTCCGCCCCAGCCGAGCCGCGGAAACCTGTCGGACAGTCGGACAGGTTGGGCAACCACGTCGGCGGGGCACGCCGCTCCAGTCGGGCCGCGGAAACCTGTCGGACAGTCGGACCGCGATTGGAAGAACCGTAACGGGGCCCCGGCTCCAGCCGGGCCGAGGAAACCTGTCGGACAGTCGGACAGGTTCAGGAGAACCCGGACCGAGAGCTGCTGCTCTGTCCGGGCCGAGGAAGCCTGTCGGACAGTCGGACAGGTTTGGGCGGCCGTGTCCGCGAAGATGGACCGGTGCTCCGCGAGATCCCACACCGCCTTCGTGGGCGTGGCGACGAGCGTGGGCGGTCCTCCGAGCAGTCTCGAGTACCAGTCGCAAGCCGTGGCGTCGTCCGAGACGGCGATTCCTGCGTAGAGGGCGAGCGGCATGCGCCGACGCTAGGTACGTTGCGTCAGGGCGGCGACGCCTGTGACGGCGAAGATGACGCGCACCATGCTCCGCATCAGGCCGCCATGCACAGTGGCCCGAGCAATGCCTCCTGGTGGCATGCATCCGGTGCCGTCATTCCTGTGGCGCTTCGCGACCTGGGACAGGCCGTCGTGCAAGCTGGCCCGAGCAAGGCTTCCTCGCGCACAGCCGTTGTCGTCATTCCGGCGGCAGCTTCGCGAGTGCGCGACGCAGGTCATCGCGCAAGATGCTCGCGTCCTTCCACCGGGGGCGCGCGGTGTGCACGACTTCGACGAGGGACAGTCCCTGCTGGAGATGGGCTCGTGCGTCTGGACCGGAGGCTGTCGCGCCCCATTCCCGAAGGAACGCGCTGTAGGCCAGTCGTGGCTCCAGGTTCTCGGGATCCAGCTCCAGCGCCTTCTGGAAGTCGCTCGCCGCGGCCTGGAAGGACGCGTCTGGCTTCTGGCCTCGTCGGGCCTCCTCGCGCGCCTGGAGTGCCCGCACTTCTCCCCGCCAGCGCCACGCCTGCGCGAGGGAGGGGTTGAGCTTCAGCGCGCGCTCCAGCGCTTCCGTGGCCTGGGCGAGCGCCGGCCGTGGATCCTTCCCCTGCTTCAGTGCGTAGGCGGCCACGGTGTGGTGCACCTGGCCCAGGTTGGCCCACGGCTCCGCGAGCCCTGGCAGCAACGTGGTGGCCTGCTGGAGTTCGGCCTGTGCGTCCTTCGCGCTCGCGGTGGGATCCTTGTCGCGCGGCAGGCGCCAGGTCGCGCGCCACATGCGCACCTCGCCCAGGTTGTTGTGCGCGAAGCCCACCTGGGGTGCGATGGCGATGGCCTGGAGGAAGGCCTGCTCCGCCTGATCCAACAGGGGCTCCGGTGCGTCTCCCCGGTCCCACGCCTCGCGGGCCTGGTCGAGCAGGATGGTGCCCACGCCGTTCTGGAGCGGCGGCAGCTTCGCGTTGATGGCGACGCCCTGGCGGTAGGCCTCCAGCGCTCGGGCAAGTCCCGGCCCCGCGTCGCCGCCGTGGTCCCGCAGGCGCAAGGCGAGCGCTCGGTGCACCTCCGCCAGGTAGAACCACGCGACGACGTGTCCCGGGTCGAGCGTGCTCGCGCGCTCCAGCGCGGTCCGGGCTTCTTCCAGGTCCGCGTCCTTCGACGGTGCACGCGGATGATTGGCGCGGTTCACATAGGCCGTGCCCAGGTTGATCCACGCATCCGGCCGCTGCTCATCCAGCGCCAACGCCCGCCGATAGGACGTGATGGCCTGCTGCCGGAAGGGCAGTGAATCCCCTCCGCGCCCATCCTCTGAATCCGCCCACACCTTGAAGACGAGCCCCAGGTCCAGGTGGAAGTCGTAGTCGCGCGCCGACTCGGGAATGGACTCGAAGGCGGCGACGGCGGCCTTCAGTTGTTCGCGCGGATCCTCGCTCCGGTCCTGACGGTAGCGGGCCCACTGCCACCAGCCCATGGCCAGCGCGTGGCGCGCCTCCACCTTGCCGGGAGCAAGCCTCAGCGCCTCCTTCGCCGCGTCGAGCGTGCGCGTGAGGAGCGGCTCCACGTCGCCTCCACTGCTGAGGCTCGCCTGGGCCAAGCGCCGGTGGAGCCGGGCCTCCAGCACCCAGGTGTCCGCTTCATCCGGAGCCGCCGTGCGCGCGCGTGACACCGCCTCCATGCCGCGCGTGTACGCGGGCAGCACGTCGCCCGTGCCGGACAGCTCCAGGATGAGGGCCTCCTGCTCCAGCTCCGCCCTCGCGCGGTGCACGGCGGACACACTGCGGCCAATGTCCGCCGCCGCGCCGTAGGCCCGCCGCCCGGCCTCCAGGTCGTCCAGGGCCGCGGCGCGTTCACTCGCCAGGGCATGGCGCACGGCGCGAGCGAGCAGCACGTCGCCCCGGAGCCGCGGCGCTTCGTGGAACCAAGGCAGCCGCGTGCCCAGCGAGTCCAGTGACTTCAGCGCGTCCTCGAAGCGCTCCTGATGGAAGGCACGGAGGGCCTCCGCGTATTCGGGGGCGGGCACCTCCGCGCCCCGGCCCTGCTCCAGGAAGGCCAGCGCCGGGTCTCGCGAGTGCGCCCAGGCTTCGCGCCGCTTCGCCTCGCGGCTGGCCGCGTCCGGGATGCGGTCCGCCTCCAGCCGTTCGCGCTGGTAGCGGTGGCCCAGCACCAGCGCGAGCGCATACGCCACGCGGGGCTCGCGGAAGCCCTTCGCCCATGCGGCCTCCAGGTGCGTGAGCGCGGCCTCCTCGTCCCCCAGCGCGAGGAACCCGCGCCCCAATGCGTAATGGCCCGGGCCTTCCGCGACGGGACCGGCGTCTCGCATGGAGGCTTCGATGTCGCGCATGCGGGCGCGCATCGCCTCGCGGTCCAGCCGCGTGTCGTGCAGGGGCGCCTGGCCGGAGTAGCGGGCCTGGGCCTCGATGCGTTCGACGCCTTCGGTGAATCGCCGGACAAGGGCCTCGCGGCGAGCCACCTCCCGCCGGGCCATCACGCCCTGGCCCACGGCGCCGACCACGGCGAGCCCGGTGATGCTCGCGACGACGACGGCGACCCGGTGACGGACCATCCACTTGCGCACGCGGTACGCAGGACCGGTGCGCGCGAGGACCCGCTCCCCTTCGAGGAACCGCGTGAGGTCGTCCGCCAGTGCCCGCGCGGAGCCGTAGCGCCGCGAGCGGTCCTTCTCCAGGCACTTGAGGACGATGGCCTCCAGGTCCGCCGGAATCCCCGCGTCCAGCTCACGCGGACGGCGCGGCTCCTGGGTGGAGATGCGTCCGAGCACCTCCAATCCATTGGCACCCGTGACAGGCGGTTGGCCGGTGAGCAGGTGGTACAGCGTGGCGCCCAGGCTGTAGATGTCCGCGCGCCGGTCCAGCCGGGTGACCTCGCCCCGGGCCTGTTCAGGGGCCATGTACTGGGGCGTGCCCAGCACGGTGCCGGTGGCGGTGGCGGCATCGTCGCTGGTCCAGTCTCGCGCCAGGCCAAAGTCCATGACGTAGGGGCGCAGGGCGCCGTCCTCGCCGCGCTCCACCAGGATGTTGGACGGCTTGAGGTCGCGGTGCACGAGCCCGGCCAGGTGGGCCGCGTGCACGCCCAGCGTGGCGTCGCGAAGCACGAGCGCCTTCTGCTCCACGGACAGCGTGCCGGCGAGCGTGTGCAGCGGCGCCCCCGCGATGTACTGCATGGCGATGTACGCGCGGCCCTGGACTTCACCGACTTCGTACACGCGGCAGACGCGTTCGTGGTCCACGCGGGCCTGGGCGCGGGCCTCGGAGATGAAGCGGCGGGACAGCTCCGGGTCCTCGTCGCGAACGAACTTCAGCGCCACGTCGCGGTGCAGCCGCAGGTCCCGGGCCAGGAAGACGCGGCCCATGCCGCCCTGGCCCAGGAAGCGGAGCGGCCGGTAGAGCGTCCAGTGCGGCACCGGGAACGCGGGACCGTCCGTCACGGTGGCGGGTGCGGCCCCTGGAGGCAACGTGTCGTCAGCGGTGCCCGGCTTGGGCGCGCCATCGGGCACGGGCGGTGTTCCGGCTTCCGCCTCCAGGCTCCGGCGCAGCGACACGAGCGAATCCTCCGTGAGCCGCCCCCGCTCCACGAGGAGCCGCAACGGGGACACGCCGCGCCGGGCCGCCTCCTCGCGCAGGGTGTCCACGTCCTCGCGGGAGAGCAGTCCCTCGGCCAGGGCCATGCGCAGCTCCGCTTCGTTCGCCTCGAGCACGCCGGAAGCGTACCGGAGCCCCCATCCTCCACGCACGGCGGCGCTGCGCGGCTTGCGGTGTCCGGCCGCCCGTTCCCAAGATGCGCGGCATGAGCTCCATGTGGGTCCTGGAAACGCCTCAGCCGCCGCCGGACGCGCGCATCGCCTATGGCGAAGCCCCGCAGCAGTTCACCGAGCTGCGCAAACCCAAGGGCAAGGGCCCGCACCCCGTGGTCCTCTTCGTCCACGGCGGCTTCTGGCGCGCCGAGTACGGCCTGGAGCACGCGGGCCACCTGTGCGCGGACCTGACGAAGCGCGGCTTCGCGACGTGGAGCCTGGAGTACCGGCGCGTGGGCCAGGACGGCGGCGGCTTCCCCGGCACCCTGGAGGACGTGGCCTCCGCGGCGGACCACCTGATGAGCGCGGCGCCGTCGCTGGGGCTGGACCTCTCCAACGTGGTGGCCATGGGCCACTCCGCGGGCGGACACCTGGCCATGTGGCTGGCCGCGCGGCACCGCCTCCCGCCGAAGCATCCGCTGTACCGTGACGCCCCGCTGAAGCTGAAGGGCGTGGTGTCCCTGGCCGGCGTGCTGGACCTGGCGCAGGGCGCGGCGCTGGACCTGGGCAAGGGCATCGTGAAGACCTTCATGGGCGGCACCCCGGAGCAGGTCCCGGAGCGCTACGCCGTGGCGTCCCCCGCCGCGCTCCAGCCCCTGAAGCTGCCGCAGGTCCTCCTCCACGGCACCGAGGACGACACCGTCCCCCTCAAGGTCAGCGAGGGCTTCCACGCCCGGGGCGTCCAGCAGAAGGACCCGGTGCACCTGGTGCCGCTGAAGGGCGCGGGCCACTTCGAGCTCATCGACCCGCGCTCCAAGGAGTGGCCCCGCGTGGTCCAGGCCGTGAAGAACCTGCGCTGAGCCGCCAGCCCCGAGCGCGACCGGAGGCTACTTCTTCTGGGACGCCGCCTCTTCGGGCGGCGCCTTGGACAGCGCGGGCGGGAACGCGTTGAAGCGGCGCCACAGCTCGTAGCCGAGCGGCACCTGCTCGAGCATCACCCACCCGTGGGCCCTCACGCCCTGGCGCAGCAGTTCGCTCGCCGGCCAGGGCTCGCCGGGCCGCGGCGTGACGAGGATGCGGAAGCGGCCCGGCTGGCCGCCCCCGGCAGCGTCGACGACGGACACCTCGCCTCCGAAGGTGCCCACGGCCACGGAGGGCCAGCCGCTGGCCTGGACCGCGGGCCAGCCCTCGAACTGCAGCCGCACCTGCCGCCCGCGCGTCACCAGCGGCAGGTCGTTGCCATCCATCCACAGCTCCACCGCGCGTGAGCGCGTCTCCGGCACGAGCACCGCCAGCATCTCCCCCGTCTTCACGTACACGGAGTTGTTGCCCGCGCTCCTGCGCAGGATGACGCCCGCGCGCGGCGCCGTCACCAGCTGCCGCCCCTGGCGGGCCAGCCGCGTGTCCACCCGCGCCAGCTCCGCCCGGGCGCTGGTGAGCTCCTTCATCACGTCCGCCTCCTTGAGCTGCGCTTCCTCGTACTGCTTGCGCGAGCTGAGGCCCTGGTTGAAGAGCTGCCATTGGCGCCGCACGTTGCGCAGCGCCGTGTCCAGCGCGCGCTCGGCCGCCTTGAGCCGCGCGTGCGCCGCCTCCTGCTCGGAGCGCAGGCGCTGGAGCAGCTCCGGGTCGTTGTCCACGATGCGCGCGATGGGCGCCCCCTCCTCCACGTGCGAGCCCTCCTGGACGAACCACTCCTCCAGCCATCCCTCCAGCGGGGCGTCCACGCGCTGCTGGCGCTCGTCCGGCGAGTACGCCACCACCTGGCCGTCGCCGAAGGCCGACTGCTGCCAGGGGACCCAGGCCAGGCAGAGCGCGAGCACGACGCTCGCGCCCACCATCCACCGGGCGAGCCCGCGGGCGGAGGCCACCGGACGCACGCGCGCGAAGGACCCGACGCGGCCGTCCTCGAAGGACACGCGATAGCGCATGCTCATGACCGCTCCTCCTCCGTCAGCGTGTTGTCCTGCATGCGCAGCGTGCGGTCACAGCGCGCCGCGAGCTCCGGCAGGTGCGTGGTGAGCAGCAGCGTCCACGGCGAGCCGGGGGCCAGCAGCCGGTCCACCACCCGCGCGCGCACGTCCGCGTCCAGGCTGTCCAGGGACTCGTCGAGCACGAGCAGCCGCGGGCGCCCCACCAGGGCGCGCGCGAGCATCAGCCGCTGGGCCTGCCCCGGCGACAGCTGCGTGTGGCCGCCCGTCAGGCGCGTGCGCAGCCCGTCCGGCAGCCGCACCAGCTCCTCCAGCAGGCCCACCGCGTCCAGCGCCTGGCGCACCTCCTGGAGCGAGACCTCCGCGCGGCCCACCGCCACGTTCTCCTGCACCGTGCCGTCGAAGAGGTGGATGCCGCGCACCAGCGCCACCTGGGCCCGCAGCGAGTCGGTGGACACCTCGCGCAGGTCCATGCCGTCCAGCTCCACGAAGCCCTGGGACGGCTCCCGCAGGCCCACGGACACGTCCACCAGCAGGCGCTTGCCGGAGCTGTACGGGCCGACGATGGCCACGCGGCTGCCGGGCTCCACCGTGAGGTCCACGCCGCGCAGCGCCGCGTTGGACCGCGGGGAGGGCGGCAGGCTCACGTCCCGCAGGCGCAGGGCCGCGGCGCGCCCGTCCCGGCGGTCCAGGGGCTCGCCGGCCTCGGACTGCAGGGGCAGGTCGAAGAGCTGGCCCACCTTGTCCACCGCGGCCAGCAGGTCATAGAGGGTCTCCAGGTACTTGCCGAACTTGGCGAAGCTGGCCGCCACCGGCGCGACGATGAGCTCCGCGGCCACGAGCTGGCCCAGGCTCAGCTGCTGGCGGGTGACGAGCCATCCTCCCACGCCCAGCAAAAGCCCGCTCGCCAGCGCCTGGACCGCGAGCGTCCCCAGCACCTGCCGCAGCAGGATGCGGAAGTGGCCGTTGCGCGCCTCCAGGTAGGCCTGGGTCGCCTCGTCCGCGCGCCGCAGGGCCAGCGCCCCGCCCTCCGGGCCCCAGAAGGCGAGCGGCACCCGAGCCAGCTCCGTCAGCCAGCCCACGACCTCGTACTTGCGGTAGGACTCCCGGACGCTGGTGCGCACCGCGCCCCGCCCGAGCCCGAAGAGCACCAGCGCCATGCTGCCCAGCAGCAGCAGGTCGAAGCCGAGCAGCAGCGGGCTGTAGAAGGCGAGCAGCACCAGCCCCACGAGCGCCTGGAGCGCGAGCGCCAGCCCGTCCAGCAGGATGAGGCCCGTCGCCTTCTGGATGGTCATCACGTCCATGAAGCGGTTCACCAGCTCCGACACGCGGTAGGTGTCGTGCGCCTGCTGCTTGACGCGCGGCAGCCGCCAGGCGAGGTCCACCGCCATGCGCGCGAAGAGCCGCTGCTGGAGCCGCTCCGCGACCAGGACCTGCATCACCCGCAGGCCGCCGGCCAGCACGAGCAGGCCGAAGACGATGATTCCCAGCACCGCCACGGGCTGGAGCACGGTGCCGAAGGCGGCGGTGTTCACCACCGCCTGCGCGGCGACGGGCACCACGAGCGAGAGCAGCCCCACCGCCGCGCCATAGATGACGAGGACCCAGAGGTCGCCGCGCTCCGGGGTGAGCACGGCCTTCAGCCGCTCCCAGGGCGTCATGTGGGAAGGATGCGTGTCCGCGTGCATGGGCTCAGTTCCCCTCCGGCGCGGCCCCGGCGACCGGCAGCGCCAGCGCGGCGCGCAGCGTCGCCGTGACCTTGAAGTACTCCGAGAGCGCATCCACCTCGCGCACCTGGGCCTCGGCGGCCGTCTGCTCGCGCAGGTTCACGATGAGCAGGCTGCTGTCGCCCTGGAGCAGGCGCGTGCGCTCGCCCACCGCCAGCTCGCGCGCGGCGGCGGCTTCCCGCCGTGCGAGCTGGACCCGCGAGCGGGACGCGTCCAGGGCCGCGCGCGCGTCCCCCACCTCCACGGCGGCCCGCTCGCGCTGCAGCCGCAGCTGGGCCTCCGCGCGGGCCACGGCCGCGCGCGCGCTGCCGTCGCGTCCCTGGGCCACCCGGTTGAGCACGGGCACCTCCAGCACCACGCCCATCTCCAGCTCCGTCTTGCGCAGCCTGGCCGGGCCCGAGCCCAGGTCCTGCGCGGCCGCGACCGTCACGTCGATGAGGGGCGCCTGCTGGTTGGCCGCGAAGCGCGCCTCCGTCCGCTGCTGGGCGGCCTGGGCCTCCAGCCGCGACACGTCCGGGCGCCGCTCCAGCACGTCGTCGAGCGGCTCGGTGGCGGGGGGCGGCGCGTCGATGGAAGGGAAGCCCCCGGGCAGCTGCTCCGGGCGCAGGGGCACCGGCCGGCCGTCCGCGTCGCGAAGGTACAGCGCCAGCTCCAGCGCCGCCTGCGTCAACAGCCGCTCCGCCGCCACCACCTGCGACTCGCGCTGCGCGAGCGCCCGCTGGTTGTCCGTCAGCTCGAAGGCCGCCAGGTCCCCCTTGCGCACGCGCTGCGCCAGCTGCGCGTCGCGCACGCGCGCGAACTCCAGCAGCTCCACGGCGATGGCCCGGCGGCGTCCGGCCGCGACCCAGTCCCAGTAGCGGTGGGCCGCCTGCCGCGAGGACTCGAGCACGGCCTGCCGCACGGACAGCTCCGCCGCGGTGCGCCCCAGCCGCGCCCGCTCCAGCGTGGCCCGGCGCCGGTCCACCGGGCCGTTGCGCCACAGCGGCACCGTCACCCCGGCGCGCAGCTCGCCCGCGCTCAGCGTCTCCAGGTTGCCGTAGTACGGCGGGATCTCCCCGTCGCCCCGGCGCCAGCCGCCGAAGACGGTGGCCCCGTGGTAGGGCGTGGGCTGCTGCACCAGCGCCTCCAGCCGTGAATACGTATAGGGCCCCAGGGGGAAGGCCGCGGCGCGCGCCTTGAGCTCCGGGTCGAAGCCACCCTGCGCGGCGAGCAGCTCCATGCGCGCGGACTCCGCGTCCTGCCGGGCCGCCTCGATGAGGGGGAAGTGCGTCGCGGTGGAGTCGAGCACCTCCTCCAGCATCAGCGGCCTCGGGGGCGGCGCACCCTGTGCGCGCGCCCGGGGACTCCACGACGCCAATGCCAGCCCACACAGCGCGGCCGCGCACGGGACGCGCCAGGGCCTGACGGCGCGAAGCGCTTCGCGCCCATCGCTCCCCGGCTCCGGGGAAGGTTGCCTGCCGGCACCGTGCATGGACTTCCTCCTTGCGCGCGGACGAGAGAGGCAGAGGGCTCCCTTCATCGTGCGGTCCCAAAACCTAAAGAAGCGCCGAAATATCGGCAAATAGGTAATTGGTGAGATGTCTCATCGGGGAAGCCGATACGATGGGGCGATGGATTGGCTCAATTACCACCACTTGCTGTACTTCTGGACGGTCGCGCGCGAGGGCGGCGTCGTGGCGGCGGCGCGCAAGCTGCGGCTCAGCCAGCCCACGGTGACGGGGCAGGTGCGGGCGCTGGAGCAGTCCCTGGGGGAGAAGCTGTTCGAGCGCGTCGGCCGCAAGCTCGTGCTCACGGAGGTGGGCCGCTACGTCTACCGCTACGCGGATGAAATCTTCGCGCTGGGCAACGAACTGCAGAACGGGCTGAAGGGGCTGCCCACGGCGCGCCCGCGCAAGCTGCTGGTGGGCGTGGCGGAGGAGATGCCGAAGCTCATCGCGCACCGCCTGCTGGAGCCCGCGATGCGCATGGCCGACGACGTGCAACTCATCTGCACGGAGGACCGGACGGAGAAGCTGCTGAGTGACCTGTCCCAGCACGCGCTGGACCTCGTGCTGTCGGGCTCGCCCGTGCCGCCCGCGTCCGGCATCCGCGCCTACAACCACCTGCTGGGCGAGTGCGGCACGACGCTGTTCGCGACCGCGAGGCTCGCATCGTCGTTGCGCCGCGGCTTCCCGGAGTCGCTGGACGGGGCCCCCTTCCTGGTGCTGGCGGAGGTCGCGCCGTCGCGCCGCTCGCTCATGCAGTGGCTGGACGCCCGGGGGGTGCGCCCCCGCGTGAGGGGCGAGTTCCAGGACAGCGCGCTGATGAAGGCCTTCGGCCAGGCGGGGGAGGGCGTGTTCCCGGGCCCCTCCGTCATCGAGGCGGAGCTCTGCGCCCAGTATGACGTGGAGGTGGTGGGGCGCGTGGACGCGGTGCGAGAGCACTTCTACGCCCTGACCGTCGAGCGGCGGCTGCGGCACCCCGCGGCGGTGGCCATCTCGAACGCGGCGCGCACGCAGCTGTTCCGGCAGTCGTGAGGTCCTGGCGCGGCGGCCGGCGAAAGCAGCCAGCCGGCCGGGCCCCCTGTTCCCCGCCCGGATGGGAACCGGGGGGAGCACCTTGCGCCCGTCCGCGCCGCCGGATGCGCACCCTGTCCTTCGGTCTGGAAGGACGGGAGGAGCACACCGCATGGCGACGATGGACGTGATGCGTGGGCCGGGCATGGACCGGCTGTCGCGCGGCGCGAAGGAAGCCGCGAACCACCCTTGGGCGAAGAAGCTCGGCCGCATGGGCTACGCGGCCAAGGGCTGCGTCTACGCCATCATCGGCGTGCTCGCGCTGAAGCTCGCGGCGGGCGAGGGCGGACGCGCCACCGACAGTCACGGCGCTGTCGCCACCGTGGCGCATGGGCCCTTCGGCATCGTGCTCCTGTCGCTGCTGGCGGTGGGGCTCGCCGGCTACGTCATCTGGAGATTCGCGCAGGCGTTCGCGGACACGGAGGACAAGGGCTCGGACGCGAAGGGGATCGCCGCGCGCGCCATGTACTTCATCAGCGGCGTCATCTACGGCTCGCTGGCGCTGTTCGCCGTGAAGACCGTGGTGGGCGCGTCACAGGGGAAGGGCAAGGGCACCCAGGGCTGGACGGCGACGCTGATGGAGCAGCCCTTCGGCCGCGTCCTGGTGGTGCTGGTGGGGCTGGGCATCATCGGCTTCGCGCTGAAGCAGTTCCACGCGGCCTGGAAGGCGAAGTTCCGGGAGAAGCTCTCGCTCACGGGTCTGGCGGCGGCGCATCAATCCCGGGTCGAGCGCGTGTGCCAGTTCGGCATCGCCGCGCGGGGCGTGGTGTTCACCGTCATCGGCGGCTTCCTGGTGCTCGCGGGCGTGGACGCGAACCCGGGTGAGGCCAAGGGCCTGGGAGAGGCCCTGGCCGTCGTCGCCCGCCAACCCGCGGGCGACGTGCTCCTGGGAGTGGTGGCGGCGGGCCTGGTGGCCTACGCCGCCTACCTGTTCCTCCAGGCGCGCTACCGCGAACTCTAGAAGAGGTTCCAGAGGTACTGGTTCGTCACCTCGTGGTGGAACTGGATCTCCGCGTCCTTCACGCGGTTGCCCAGCTGCTTGGGGCAGCGGTCCGCGGAGGCCACCTTCAGCTCCGCGTACTTGCCCTGCACCTGCTCACCCAGCGTCTGCGCGATGAACTGGCTGCCCTTGAAGAAGCGCACCGCGTCGTAGATGTTGTCCGGCAGGAAGCGCGTGCGGCTGCGCTTGGTCTCCGCGTCCTCCTGCGGCTGCGGGCCCTCCAGGCCGGTCTTCAAGAGCGTGAAGAGCACCATGTACGGGTTCGCGTCCGGCGCCACGGAGCGGCACTCGACGCGCGCGCTGCGCTCGTTGCCGAACGGGATGCGCACCATGGCGCCGCGGTTGTTCGCGGAGGCCTTGATCTGGTTGGGCGCCTCGTAGTGCGGATCCAACCGGCGGTACGAGTTCACGCTGGAGTTGAGCACCAGGCAGATGTCGTTCGCGTTGTTCAGGATCCGGTCGATGAACTCCCAGCCCATGGCCGACAGGCCGTCCTGACCGCCCTTGTCGTAGAACAGGTTCTTGTTGTTCTTCGACAGCGACATGTTGATGTGCATGCCGTTGCCGTTCACGCCCGTGACGGGCTTGGGCAGGAAGCTGGCCGTCAGCCCCTGCTGCGCGGCCACCTGACGGCAGAGCAGCTTGTAGAGCTGGATCTGGTCGGCGGCGACCAGCGCCTCGCTGTAGGAGAAGTTCATCTCGAACTGCGAGGGCGCCACCTCCGGGTGGTCCTTCTCGTTCTCGAAGCCCATGGCGCGCTGCGCTTCCGCCGCCTTGTCGATGAAGGCGCGCAGCCCGTCGCCCGGCAGCGCGTGGTAGTAGCCGCCGATGGAGATGAACTCGAACTTGCCCTCTTCGTGGTAGTGGCGCTCGGCGTCACGGTTCTTGAAGAGGAAGCCTTCGATCTCCGGCGCCGCGTGGAACACGGTGCCGTCCTTCTGGAACAGCTGCTCGGTGGCGCGCTTGAGCTGCCCGCGCATGTCCGAGGGGTACGGCGTGCCGTCGCGCTCCAGCACCTCGCAGAACGCCAGCACCTTGCCGGGGCCGAAGATGTCGGACGGCAGCCAGTAGAACGCGCTCCAGTCCACGTTCAGGCGCAGGTCGCTCTCCGCCTGCGCGGAGAAGCCGCGGATGGAGGAGCCGTCGAAGGTGAGGTTGTCCGCGCTCTTGAGGAGGAACTTCTTGTCGTAGTCCAGCATGTGCAGCCGGCCTTCCAGGTCGGTGAAGCACACGGTGACGGCCTTGATGCGCTTCTCGTCCGTCAGGTACTTGATCCGCTCCTCGCGAACCTTGTCCGGCGACTCGCGCTTGATGCGCTGGCTCTTCACCTTGAGGTTGAGCTCCTCCAGCTCGTCGTAGGGAATCTCCAGGAAGTCCCGCAGCGGCTTCTGCTCCATGGTCCTGCCTCCAGGCGTGTCCCCGGTTCCGGAATACCGGCGGAGACATCAAAAGCACGGGCGCAGGTATTTACATTCCGCGACCCGAAATCAAGCCTAATTTCGGCGGACTGAAGGCTAAAGCGCGTGTCAGGTCGTGCACGGACGCTCGAACGTCAAGGGACGGGGTGTCTGACGCCCCGGCCAGTGGACACTGCGCGCCGCGCTGCTTTGGCCGCGTGTCCGCATTTGGACGCGCGGGCTACGGCAGGGGGACGAGCCCCTGCTCGGGCAGGGCGGTTCCGGCGGGCCACAGCACGTACGCGGCGCCCCGGGAGTGCTGCCAGGCGCGCCACAGCTCGGCGCGGGGGTAGGTGGTGTGGGTGGTCTCGTTGGAGCCGAAAGCAGGGTCGTTGACCACGACGTCGCCGGTGTCGGTGAAGCCCTTCACGACGATGAGGTGGCCGTCGGTGCGGCGGGAGGCGCCGCCGGGGAGCTCGCCGGGTTCGTAGGCGATGCTGATGCTGACGGGGATGCCGGCGGCGACGAGTCGCTCCACGGGGGCGAACGAGTCGAAGCGGGCGACGAGTCCGTGCAGGGCGCCGTTGGACATGCTGGAGGCGTAGGCGGTGTTGAAGGCCCAGTTGCCGGTGCCCTTGTAGACCCAGTCATAGGTGTGGGCGGCGGCGGTGGGCACGGGGTGTTCCAGGTCCGCGCGGCCCAGCTTCCGGCTCCAGTAGCCGAGCAGCATGGTGGTGGACGTGGGGGAGCACCAGACCTCGCCGCCGTCGGGGTAGATCATCTGCGAGTAGCCCGGCACGTCGAGCACGGTGCCCCACCCGGTGCGGTCCGACGTGGCGTCCTGGGGCTTGAGGCGCGTGTCGGTGACGGCGGCGGCGAGCGCCCGGACGCGGGGGCTGATGTCCGCGCGTTCAGAGAAGAGGTGGACGGTGACGCGCAGGGCGTCCGCTCGGCGCTTGAGGTTGAGGGTGTCGGTGAGGACGTTGCCGTCGGCGTCGCCCTGGCCGTCCACGCTGTGGCGCGCGACGGTGGTGGTGTCGAAGGCCCAGACGCCCAGCTCGTAGTCCTTGGTCCAGGTGCCTTCGATGCGGGCGGAGACGGTGAGCTTCACCCAGGTGCCGGGCGGCGTCTGGGCGTCGAAGGAGGGCACCACGCTGTCGAAGCCGCCGGGGACGGACTGGACCTCGGAGGTGGCGGTGCCGAAGCGGAAGGTGCCGCCATTGTAGAAGCTGCCGCCGTCGAGCCAGCCGCCCGAGGGGAACGGGTCGGTGCCGTCCTTCGCGGTGGAGGGGTCCAGCTCCAGCGCGCCGTCGGCGGTGACGCGAGTGCCGTCGCGGGAGAAGCGCGCCAGGTCGCCTGACACGGACGTCTTCTGCCACAGGCGCGCGGGCGAGCCGGCCTCTTGGGGTGCATCCGAGGACGGTGACGGCGGCGAGGAGGCGCAGGCCCAGATGCAGGTGGCCAGCAGGACGGCGGAGAGGACGCGAGCGCGGGCGTTCACGCGCGGGATTCTCTCAAGGGCAGGCGTGCCGCCTCAAGGCGGATTCCTGGAAAGTCCAGCCGGGCGGACAGATGCGGGTCCAGGGGATGGAATGTCAGACGCGGTTGCTAGGGCACCGTGCGCGAACACTTCCGCATGGCCCGGGAGCGGGCCATGCGGCGGAAGAAGCCAGGGCAGAGCCTCAGAGACTCATGAGAAGACGCGGCTCACGCCCAGAGGTCCTGCTCCAGCGTGTCCAGCAGCGCCAACGCCGCCTCCGGCGTGGGCATGCCCGCCATCGTGATGACGCTCGCGTCGAGCGGCGCCGCGACGTCCTCGCGCAAGGCCGCCACCGCGCGCTTCTGGGCCTCACGCAGCGCCTGACGCTCCTCCGCGGACAGGCGTGGCCGGGCCCACTGGTCGATGTCCCATGACAGCGCCGCGTGCCGCGTCTCGTCCTCCGCGATGCGGACCATGGCCTCGCGCACCTCCAGGTCGCGTGCGTGCAGCGCCTGATGGTGCGCGAGCAGCGCGCCGTACGTCTCTCGCACGCAGCCCTCCACGGCGTTCTCCATCGCCACGTCCATCAGGGAGCGCGGCGGAAGCTCCTCCACCACCGGACGCTGGGGCGTGCCTCCGAAGCGGCGCGCGAGCCGGTCCGTCACCTGGGCGTGCTGGACCTCCTCCATGGCGCTCCTGCGCGCCGCGTCCTGGAGCCCCACGTCCGCGCCGTGCAACGCCAGTTCATCCCGCAGCCGCAGGAACGCGTGCACCGACGCGGCCTCCAGATGCGCCGCGTTCGCGAAGTAGCGGCCCAGGGCCTCCGGGCTCTCGCAGGCCTCCGCGACCTGGAGCCCCACCGGCCGCCGGCCGATGTTGCAGTTGGGGTCGCCCTTCTCCAGGACGCGCTGCTCCTGCTCCTGGAGCTCGCCGGAAGCGGAGACCCGCACCACGTGCTGCGTCAGCTCCGTGCCCGGCCCGCAGGCGTAGCCCTTCGTCCCGATGACGTTGAAGCTGCCATCCTCGTTCTTCTTCACCGCCCCGTACTTCTTGTCCCCGCAGAGCAGGGAGTAGCCGGACGCGAAGGTCTTGAGCACCGCCTCCTGCTCCGTGTCGATGGTGCCCAGCACCTGCTGGAGCTCCTCCAACGTCGAGTGCGTCTTCACCTCGTTGCCCAGGGTCGTCACCAGGAAGGCCTCGCTGCAGAAGTCCACGCAGACGTGGTGGAAGCCGGCGGTGACGTTCGCGTTCTCCAGCGCGGCCGTGCACGCGGGGACGTCCGTGGCCGTCGCGCAGGGCTCGCCGGACGAACTCACGTTGACGTAGGAGACGGGCGGCTGGCCTCCGTTGGAGTTGATGTAGCGCAGCTGCACGAAGTCCGGCTCCGGCGTCAGCGTCAGGTCACTCACGGCCAGACCCTGAACCGAGCACGCGACCTCCGAGTAGTCCTTCAGGTCCACGCTGCCCTCCGTGCCGTCACAGCCCGCCAGCACCAGCGGTGTGGCGAGCGAGGCGTGCAGGGCCCGCGAGAAGAGACGGCGCAGTCGATGGATGTTCAAGGGAGGCTCCTGGAAGGGAAGTGTGTCCGGGACCCTGAGCAATGCGGATGCCAGGGCGTCTTCCCTGGGAAGCTCCCCTGGGAAGGCCGGAATGGACTCGGAAAGTTGAGGGGGACAGGACCCGGGCGCCTTACCGGCCGTCGGGGCAGACCGAGTCTCCCTCCTCCAGGACGCGCGTCTCCAGCTTCTGGACCGTACCGGACGCGGTCACCTTCAGCACGTACTGCGTCAGGTTCGTGCCCGGTCCGCAAGCGTAGCCATTCGTCCCGATGACATTGAAGCTCCCATCCGCGTTCTTCTTCACCGCGCCCTGCTCCTTGGTCCCGCAGACGAAGGAGTAGCTGGAGGCGAAGGCCTGGAGCACCGCCTCCTGTTCCGTGTCGATGGTGCCCAGCAGTTGCTGGAGCTCCGCCTGCGACGAATACGTCTTCACCTCGTCACCCAGGGTCGTCACCAGGAAGTGCTGGCGGCATTCGCCCGTGCAGTCGTAGTGGAAGCCGGAGGTGACGGTCGCGTCCTCCAGTGCGGTCTCACACGCGGTGACGTCGGTGGCCGTCGCGCAGGGCTGGCCAGAGGAACTCACGCTGACTGAGGGGGAGCGCGTCGGGTCTCCAAGGGGGTCGGGGTCGAAGGAGCGCAGCTGCACGAAGTCCGGTGCCGGCGTCAGCTTCAGGTCGCTGACGGAGATGCCCAGACCCGTGCACGCGATCTCCGAGTAGCCCGTCAGGTCCACGCTGCCTTCCGGTCCACCACAGCCCGCCAGCATCAGGGGCAGGGCCCGCGAGAAGAGACGGCGCAGTCGATGGATGTTCATGGACAACTCCCAGGCATGGTGTGTGTCCGGGCGGCAAAGCAATGCGGATGCCAGGGCCGCTTCCCTGTGAAGCCCCCCTTCCACGCTGCTCGGAAAGCTGAGAAGGACTTGGAAAGTTGAGGGGGGCGAGGCCTAGGCGCCGTGCTTCCGGGCCCGGCCCCGAGGCGCGCGCGGCCGTTCGATGAGCACGGCCAGCCCGTCCAGGATGCGCTCCAGGCCAAAGGCATACGCATGGTCCGGGTCGTACGCGGCGCCATGGGCCTTGCCCGCGGCGGAGCCCACCCGGGACGCGATGGGGTAGCGCTCCGGGTCGGACATGCGCGCGAGCAGGGACGCGTTCGCCTCCCACCAGGCCCCATCACTCATCTGGGACTCGAGCCGCGCGGCGCGCTGGTCCAGGGCCGCCCGGGCGGAGGACTCCACGAAGCCCAGCACGAATGTCAACGCCGCGTCCTGCGCCACGTCATCCAGACCCACGCCTTCGAGCGCCTGGAGCTCGTACTCGTACTTGGCCAGCTGGCCCGGACCCAGGGGTGGGCGCGTGGTGGACACGTTGGCGAGCCAGGGGTGCCGGGTGAACAGGGCCCGGTTGTCGTGGGCCACGGCCTCCAGCCGCGAGCGCCAGTCCCGGGCCTTCGGCTTGCGCCGGGCCATGCCCGCGTAGAGGGTGTCGAGCATCACGTCGATGAGCTCCGCGCGCCCGGGCACATAGGTGTAGAGCGCCATGGGCGCGATGCCGAGCCTCCCCGCGAGCGCCCGCATCGTCACCGCGTCCAGCCCCTCCTCGTCCGCCAGCGCCACCGCCGCTTCGACGACGGCGGTGACGGTGAGCGCCTGCTTCGGACCCCGCTTGCCCTGGGCGGGGAGGGAGTCCCGCCACAGCAGCTCCAGCGTCCGGGTGGGGTCTCCCATGCTGCTGCGATGCGATGCCATGCGCCGGATTCTTCCAACGCCGCGCCCTTGACGTGCAACTGCGTACGTCGTACGTAGATTGGGTCATTTGGAAACCGTGGGGAGGAGCCGTTCATGCGCGTCACCGCTTCCGCCGTGTCCCTGAATGTCGATGACGTGGAGGCCTCTGCCTCCTTCCTGAAGCGCCACTTCGGCTTCACGGAGGCGATGGCCGCGGACGGCTTCGTGTCCCTGTCCCGGCCCGACGTGGGCTTCAACGTCATCTACCTGCGCACGGGCCTGAAGTCGCTCAAACCGGAGTCCCTGAAGACGCGCCGGGCGGACGGGCTCATCGTCGCGTTCGTCGTGGACGACATCGACGCGGAGTACGCACGCATCCAGGCGGAGGGCGTGAAGGTCCTGACGCCCATCGAGACGGAGGCCTGGGGCGAGCGCTACTTCCAGGTCGCCGACGCGAACGGCGTCATCGTCCAGCTCGTCCAGTGGATGCACACGCCGGGCACCACGGCGTCCTGAGCTCCAGGCTCCCAGGCAGGTCGTCTGTCCCTGGCTCTGGCTCCGACTTGTGAGGCATCCGAAGCGTTTGCCGGATGTCAGACCCAGTGGATAGCGTGCAGCTCATGCCGGACATCCGCCTGCCTGCCGAAGCGAAGTACAAGAACGAGCTGGACGCACTCGCCGCGCATGACGACAAGCCCCGCCCACCGGGTTGGGCGCTGTCGCCTCGCGCCGTGGAGACGTACATCCTGGGCAGCCCCAAGCCCGTGGGGGGCGTGACCATCACGCCCAAGTACGTGGGCGACAAGGGGCTCATCCAGGTGTGCATCGCCACGCTCGCGTCGGACCGCGCGCTGATGCTCGTGGGCGAGCCGGGCACCGCGAAGAGCTGGCTGTCCGAGCACCTCTCCGCGGCCGTCAGCGGCACGTCCGCGCTCGTCGTCCAGGGTACGGCGGGGACCAGCGAGGACCACATCAAGTACTCGTGGAACTACGCGCTGCTGCTCGCGCAGGGGCCCACGCCGGAAGCGCTGGTGCCGTCGCCCATCCTTCGCGCCATGCGCACGGGCAAGTTCGCCCGCTTCGAGGAAGTCACGCGCACGTCGCCGGAGATTCAGGACTCGCTCATCTCCATCCTGTCGGAGAAGCAGGTGTCGGTGCCGGAGCTGGGAGAGGTGACGAGCGCGCAGCGCGGCTTCAACCTCATCGCCACCGCGAACACGCGCGACCGGGGCGTCAACGAGATGAGCGCCGCGCTCAAGCGCCGCTTCAACTTCGTCACCGTGCCGGTGGTGGAGGACCTGGAGCAGGAGATCCAAATCGTCACCAAGCGCGAGGCGGAGCTGCGCACGGACTACCAGGTGGGCGTGCCGCCGCCGGAGGAGCTGTCGCGCGTGCTGCTGACGCTCTTCCACGAGCTGCGCAAGGGCGTGACGAAGGACGGCAAGACGAAGGTGCGCACGCCGGGCGCGGTGCTGTCCACGGCGGAGGCCATCAGCGTGCTGTTCAACAGCTCCATCCTCGCGCAGCAGTTCGGCTCCGGGACGGTGACGTCGCAGGAGCTGGCGGCGTCGCTGGTGGGCGCGGTGGTGAAGGAGCAGGAGGACGACGTGAAGGCGCTGCGCGAGTACATGGAGACGGTGGCCAAGGGGCGCACGGGCCCGTGGAAGGAGCTGTACACCGCGAGCAAGAAGCTCTTGAGGGGCTGATGGACCTGGCACTGCTCTCCCGGGTGCAGCACTTCCCGGTCCGTCACCACTCGCCGCGCACCACCGCGGTGCTCCTGAAGTGGCTGGAGCGCGTGAAGCCCGCCGTCGTCCTGGTGGAGGGGCCCTGCGACGCGACGGCGCTGGTGGACGTGCTGTGCGACGCGCAGACGCGGCCGCCCGTGGCCATCCTGGGCTACCGCACGGACGGCACCCCGTCCTCGTCGCTGTGGCCCTTCGCGGCGTACTCGCCGGAGTACCAGGCGCTGAAGTGGGCCCGGGCGAACGGCGCGCGGGCGGAGTTCATCGACATCCCGGTGGGCGTCAGCCTCGCGGTGGACCGCCACACGCCCGGGCTGGGCGTGGAGTCGGAGGCCACGGAGGAGGGTGCGCCCGTTCCCGAGGAGGCGGTGCCGCTCACGGAGGCGTTCGCGCGCTCGCAGGGCTTCCGCTCCTTCGAGGAGTTCTGGGAGGCGTCCTTCGAGGCGCCGGACTGGAGCCCGGAGCAGTTCCGGCCGGTGCTCACCGCCTGGGCGGACGTGGTCAACGCGGGCCCCCGGTTGTCCTATCACCGCCAGCGCGACGCCTTCATGGCGCGCAAGGTGCTGGAGGTGGTGGCGGGCGGCGTGGCGCCGGAGAAGGTGGCGGTGGTTGCGGGCGCGGCGCACACTGCGGCGTTCCTCGCGGGGGACGTGGATCCGAAGGAGGAGGCGAAGCTGCCGGAAGCCGGGCCGTGCGCGGTGACGGTGATTCCGTACAGCTTCCCGCGCCTGGCGGAGCAGCTGGGGTACGGCGCGGGCAACCGGGCGCCGCACTTCTACCAGAAGGCCCACGAGGCGAACTGCGACTTCCGGCGGGCCACGCTGGAGGTGCTGCTGGACTTCGCGGCTCACCTGCGGATGCGCGGCTTCTCCGCGTCGCTGTCGGACGTGCTGGAGGCGTACCGGCTGGCGGTGACGCTGTCGGACCTGCGCGAGAAGAGCGCCCCGGGCCTGGACGAGCTGCGCGAGGCCACCGTGGCCACGCTGTGCCGCGGAGACGCGACGCACGTGGACAGCTTCCTTTGGAAGAGCGTCATCGGCCACGAAGTGGGGCAGGTGGCGAGCCGCATCGGGCAGAACTCGCTCCAGGCGGAGTTCTGGCGCGAGGTGGGCGAGCGGCGGCTGCCGCGCACGGACAGCCCGGAGACGTTCACGCTGCGCCTCAACAACCCGGTGGAGGTGGGCTCCTCCGTGTTCCTCCACCGGCTGCGCGTGGCGGGCATCCCGTACGCGTCGCTGTCCGGGACGGGGTCGTCACGCAAGCAGGGCGCGGAAGCGGAGGCCGGCGGCTACGCGGCGCTCACCCGCGTGCGCGAGGCCTGGCAGGCGCAGTGGACGCCGTCCACGGACGTGGCGCTGGTGGAGAAGATTGTGTTGGGTGACTCGCTGGAGGGCGTGACGACGCGCGTGCTCCAGGAGCGGCTGACGCAGGCGAAGACGACGGCGGAGGCGGCGGACGTGCTCCTGGAGTCCGTCATCACCGGCTGCTCCCAGACGGTGGCCCAGGCGCTCAAGGCCTGTGACGCGCACGCGGCCACGGACGCGGACCTGCCATCGCTGGCGAGCGCTGCTAGGGCGCTGTCGGGGTTGATGGCCTATGGCACCTCTCGCGCGCACTCGGCCGTGGGCGACGAGGCGGTGGCGGCCCTGGGGGAGAAGACCTTTGGTCGGGCGCTCCTGCGCGTGCGCGAGGCCAGCGCCTGCGCTCCGGAAGGCGTGCCCTCGGTGCTGGAGGCGCTGCGCACGCTGCACGAGGTGGCGCTGTCCCAGCCGCGCGCGGACAAGGAGGGCTGGCTCGCGGAGGCGCGCGGGTTGATGGAGAGCCACGCGGTGCACCCGGCGACGTCGGGCCTGGCCACGGGCCTGCTGTACCTGGCTCGCGAGCTGCCGGAGGCGGAGGTGGCGCTGGAGGTGGGGCGGCGGCTGTCCGCGGCGGTGGAGCCCTCGGACGCGGCGGCGTACCTGGAGGGCTTCCTGCAGGTGAACGCGCTGGTGCTGGTGAAGAGCCGCGACGTGGTGAAGGCGCTGGATGACTTCCTCACCAGCATGGAGCCGGAGCGCTTCCGGCAGACGCTGCCGGTGCTGCGCCGGGCGCTGGGCGCGCTGGGGGCCACCGAGCGCCGCTACCTGATGGAGAACGTGATGGGCGTGCGCCAGCTGAAGGACAAGGGCCGCGCGGTGAAGGCGGTGCTGGAGGAGAAGGACAAGGCGACGCTGAAGGACCTGAGCGCGGACCTGGGCAAGGCGCTCGACGACCTGGATGACCTGCTATGAGCGTGGACCCCAAGGACCTGGACCCGAAGGACCGCGACGCGCTCCTGCGCTGGCGGCTGGCGCTGGGACCGGAGGCGGAGAAGACGGGCTCGTGCCCTTCCCTGGGCGAGCTGGGCGCCAGCGCGGACACGGTGGACCTCAAGGGCGACGACCTGGAGGGCCTGGATGACGCGCTCTCCTTCGTCTACGGCGAGCGCTCGGCGGGGCGTGGCGGTTCGAAGCCGTACCTGCCCAAGTGGCTGGGCGCGCTGCGCGACTTCTTCCAGGACGACGTCATCGCGCTGGTGCAGAAGGACGCCATCGAGAAGAAGGGGCTCACCCAGCTGCTCTTCGAGCCGGAGACGCTGCCCTTCCTGGACAAGAACCTGGAGCTGGTGACGACGCTGGTGAGCGCCCGGGGGCTCATCCCGGAGCAGGCCAAGGACACCGCGCGCGCCATCATCCGCGAGGTGGTGGAGGACCTGCGCAAGAAGCTGGAGTCCCCGCTGCGCACGGCGGTGCTGGGGGCGCTCCGGCGCGACAGGACGAGCCCCATCCCCATCGCGCGCAACATCGACTGGCGCCGCACCATCCGCTCCAACCTGAAGGGCTGGGACGCGGAGCGAAAGCGCCTCATCCCGGAGCGCTTCTACTTCTGGCCCAACCAGCGCCGTCACCACGAGTGGGACGTGACGCTGGTGGTGGACCAGTCCGGCTCCATGGCGGAGAGCGTGGTGTACAGCTCCGTGATGGCGGCCATCTTCGCGTCGCTGGACGTGCTGAGGACCAGCCTGGTGCTGTTCGACACGGAGATCGTCGACATGACGCCCGTGCTGGCGGACCCGGTGGAGGTGCTCTTCTCCGCGCAGCTGGGCGGCGGCACGGACATCAACCGGGCGGTGGCGTACGCGCAGGAGCACTACGTGCGCCGGCCGGAGAAGACGCTCTTCATCCTCATCACCGACCTGTACGAGGGGGGCAACGCCGAGGAGCTGGTGGCCCGCTTGAGGCAGCTGGTGGACTCACGCTCCAAGGTGCTGTGCCTGCTGGCGCTGTCGGGCAGCGGGCGGCCTTCGTATGACCACGCGATGGCGGAGCAGCTCACCGCGCTGGGGATTCCGTGCTTCGGGTGCACGCCCCGCAAGCTGGTGGACGTGGTGGAGCGGGTGATGCGCAACCAGGACCTGGCGCCGCTGCTCGCGTCCGGCGACAAGAAGGGGGAGCGTCATGGCTGAGGTGCGGCCCGTCATCGGGATGGGCGGAATGACGGAGATCATCAGCGACAAGGCGGAGCTGGCCAAGGGCGCGGAGTTGTTCGACGGCAAGCAGCTCAGCAACCTGTCGCGCTTCGAGAACCGGCTCTTCGCGGACGCGGCGGGCTCCGGGGCGACGCCGTACAAGGTGTCGCTGGTGTTCGGCGAGGCGCGCTCGGACGTGAAGGGGCGGTGCTCGTGCATGGCGGCGCGCTCGCGCCCCTTCTGCAAGCACGCGGCGGCGCTGCTGGTGGCGTGGGCCCGGGCCCCGCAGGCCTTCGTGACGGCGGAGTCGGCCCCGGCCGCGCCCGCGGGCTCTGGCGGCGCGAAGAAGAGCGTGAAGAAGGGCAAGGCGGAAGCCGGCGACCTGATGAAGGCGGGCGTGGCGCAGGTGTCCACGCTGGTGCGCGAGCTGGGCCTGTCCGGCGTGGCGTCGCTGGGCGCGGAGCGGCCGGAGCAGGTGCGCGCGCTGGGGGAAGCGCTCCGGGCCAACGGCCTGCGGCGGTTGTCCGCGCGGGCGGTGGAGCTGGCGGGCCTGCTGGACGCGGCGGCGGCTCGCACGGGCACCTTCGAGGCGCCGGCGTACGCGGACCTGGTGGCGGACATGCTGCTCACCGCGCGCAAGGTGGAGAAGCACCTGGGCGGTGAGGCGCTGGAGCCCCGCCATGTCGAGGAGCTCATCGGCAAGACGTGGACGAAGAAGGACCGCGCGCCCGTCGAGGGGCTCGAACTGGTGGAGTACGCGTTCTCCTCCAAGGTGACGCCGGACCGGTTCATGGTCCGCGAGAGCCGCTTCGTGGACCTGGGGTCGGGCACGCACTACAGCGAGAAGCAGATCCTCCCCGCGAACCTCAAGACGGTGGCGCCGAAGAACAGCCACGCGGGCGCGGTGCTCCAGGGCGCGCACGGCGGACAGTACCCGGGCTTCGCGCCGCACCGGCTGGACCTGGAGTCGTGGAAGGACGCGCCGTCAGTGGACGGGGCGGCGCTGGAGCGGCTGGTGGAGGTGGCGCTGCCGGACGTGGGCGCGGTGATGACGGCCTTCCAGGAGCACCGCAAGGACGTGTTCGCGCCGGACCTGCTGCCGGTGTCCGTGCGGGTGGAGACGCTGCTCGCCAGCGGGGCCCGCTCGCGGTTCGTGGATGGCACGGGGCGCGGACTCTTCCTGCCCGCGGACCCGTCGCTGGAGGAGCCGCTGGCGAGCGCGCTGGAGGACGCGAAGCTCCTGGCGGTGCTGGGGGACGTGGGCCTGGAGGCGGCGCTGCCGACGTTGTTCCCCTCGGCCGTCGTGGTGCGGACGCCGGAAGGGTTGGACCTGCGTCCGCTGACGCGCGCCTCGGACGTGCCCGTGTCGCCCCGGCGGCGCGGCCGGGTCCGGGCCCCCGCGACGCCGAGCGCGCTGCCCCGCAGCGGGTGGGCGGACGCGGCGCGGGCGGCGGGTGCGTCGCGGGCGGCCATCGCGCTCGCGGAGGTGCGCGACGAGCTGGCGGACGCGTTCGCCAGCGGCCTGTCGGCGGTGAGCCCCCGCGCGGTGGAGCCGCTGGTGTCCCGGCTGAAGGAGCTGGGGCTGGAGAAGCCGGGCGCGCTGCTGGAGGCGCTGGCGCAGCGGGCGGATCCGGCGGAGCGGCTGGACGACTTCATCAAGGTGTACCAGGTGCTGGGCATCGCGCTGGTGCGGCTGGCGGGCGCGGTGCAGGTGGACATGGCCGGATTGGAGTCCGTGCCCACGCACCCCAGCATCCACGTGCACCGCCCGGAGGAGGTGCTGAGCCCGGGCACGGCGCTGGTGCGCCGGGCGCTCGGGGAGCTGACGCGCTACGAGGCGGCGGCGCACGCGGCGCGCTACTACGCGGACCTGGGGCCGGACGCGCTGATGCGGGAACTCTACCCGGCGTGGAGCGACGGCTCGGCGAGCGCCTTCGTGGCGCGCGCGGTGGCGGCGCGCGGTGAGGAAGCGCTGGGGGTCGTGCGGGGCGCGCTGAACGAGCGCCACAGCCGCATGGTGCGCCGCACCGCCATCCGCGTGCTGGGCGCGATGGGCGGGGTGCAGGCGCGGCGCGAGCTGGACGCGTTGACGCGCGCGGGGCACGACCTGGGCCTGCGCCTGTTCGCCCGGGAGACGCTGGAGGACGTGCAGGCCCGGGAGGCGGGGGAGAAGGCCGTGGCGGAGCTGGCGCGGCGCCGCAAGGACAAGGCGGTGCCGCTGATGCAGGCGGCGCTGTCCGAGACGACGAAGGACGCGCGCGGGGCGGCCGTGGCCATGCTGGCGGACCTGGGCACCGTGGCGATGCCCGTGCTGCGCCAGGTGCTGAACACGGACCCGGCGCGCGAGGTGCGGCGCGAGGCGGCGGAGGCGCTGGCGCGGATGGGGGACGCGGACGTGCTCGGCCGGTTCGTCGACATGGTGCAGGGCCGCGGCCATGACGACGTGGAGGCCAAGCACGCCGTGTACGCGCTGGGCATGCTGGGCGACGTGCGCGGCGCGGAGGCCCTGCTGCTGGCGTTCGCGGACGGGTGGAAGCCCGGCGTCGTCGCGGAGGCCATGCGCACGCTGGGGCTGGCGATGCTGCGGCCTGCGCTGAACCTGGCGGAGGATCGTCCGGAGCAGTTGGAGCGGCAGGCGCTGCGCGGCCTCTTCGAGGCCTTCGACCCGTCCCTCCTGGCGAAGGAGCTGCTCGCCCGCGTGGTCAGGTCCAGCATGCACGTGGACCTGCTCAAGCGCGCGGAGGCGTACCTCAAGGTCGCGGCCGTGAACCCCGCGGTGGGCAAGGTCGTGGCCGCGCGCCTCATGGAGCTTCCCGCCGTGGCCGGGGACAGGGCCCTGGCCAAGGCGGCGAAGAAGCTCCTGTGACGCTCAGCTCGCCAGCTTCGCGGTGAGGTCGATGCTGGTGGGCGAGGCCGGCACGGGGAAGGGCTTCCCGGCCGCGCCGCTGAAGTCGAGCGTCTTCAGGTTGACCGAGTACACCAGGGGGTTGGCGTAGAAGCGCACGGACAGGGTGAGCGCGACCAGGTCCTTCACGACGACCCACTGCGTGTAGTCCAGCTCGTCCTTGCCCGTCTTGCTCACGGAGCGGCTGGTGCCCGCCGGGATGTCCACCGTGTTGAGCAGGTGGAAGGCGAGCGTGGTGGCGTCCGCCGCCGTGATGAGCGGCTGCGAGTACTGCTTGAGGTACGCGGCGCGCACGAAGCGCGCGGGCGGCGTCGAGTCTCCCGGCAGGCCGCGCATGCCGCTGCCGTGGCCGGCGGGCGCGAACGACCCGGAGCCCAGCTCCGTGGGCTTCGCGTCCCAGGGCGTGAGGTTGGCGTAGCCGCCCAGGTTCTGAAGCTGCTGGGGGAACGGCGGGTCGTTGGTGCACACTCCCACCGGGTTCTCGTAGACGTTGAGCTGCCCGTGGGTGAACTCCACCACGATGCTGTTGCCCTTGGCGTCGTGGATGGGGAAGTGCAGCGGGAGCAGCTTCGCCATCAGGTCACCCTCCCAGACCTGCACGTTGCCGCTCGTCAGCGCGGCCTGCACGTCCGCCACGCTCCCGCACGTGCCCAGCGCCCAGCTCACGAAGTCCACCAGCGCCAGGGCCTGCGACGGCTGGCTCACCTTGGGATAGTTGCTGCCCGGCAGCCACAGCGCGCCTACGGACAGGCCCTGCGTGTTGAGCCCGTCCACGATGATCTTGTCCGTGAGGGCGGTGAGGCCGACGAAGCCGTACGTCGACGTCCACTTCAGGCCGGGCTTGCCGGTGGGGGCCACGGACTGGAAGGACTCACCCGCGGCGTGGACCATCAGCTGCGAGTTCAGCTCCAGCCCGAACTCCATGCTGCGGCCATTGACGGCGATGGGCCCGGAGGCGACGCGGGTGTTGTCGCCGGTGATCAGGAAGTCGGTGCACATGGGCGGTCCTCACGCTGCGTGGAAGCCAATTCCTCCCACGAAGGTGGGCGCGTTCCACGATGCCTGGATGCCATTGCACGTCGCGCACCAACACCCGGCGAAAGCAGGAACCCGCCAAATTCCAGGGGATTGCGCGGAGGCCTGCCGCGGTGGGTCCTCTCGCGCGTCCGGACGGGAGGCAGGCGCGTCCCGGTCCGACGCGGAGCCATTGCGTGGCGTCCGGAATCCGGACAGCCTCCGCGGCGCATGACGGCTCCCGCTCCTCCTCCCGCGCCCCCACCGCGCCGCGACGACACGATGGGCGACTTCGACCTGCCGTTCTTCCAGCGGCTGTCGCTCCAGCTGCTGGGCGTCGTCATCGCGTTCGTGCTGCGCGGCACCGACCTGCTGCTGCTCCTCTTCCGCCCCCGGCTCCTGAAGCCGTACATGGGGCTGTGGTGGCAGCGCATCCTGTGGACGCCCTACCGCTGGCGGCGCACCTTCGAGATGACGCGGGCGCTCCAGACCACGGGCCAGTCGTTCCGCGAGCTGATGTACGGCGAGACGCCGCTGGTGACGGCGCTGTGGTTCCTCAAGAGGGCGGGCGTGGGGCGAAGCAGCCGGGTGGTGGACCTGGGCGCGGGGCGAGGGCGCGTGCTGCTCGCCGCGCGCTGGTGGGGCGCTGGGGCGCATGGCGTGGAGCTGATCGCGGACCACGTGACGCGCGTGGCACCCTGGCTTGGGCCTGCGGGCGTCACGTTCACCGTGGGCGACATGACCCGCGAGCCCCTGGGAGACGCGACCCACATCTTCTGCAACTGGGTGGCGTTCAGTCCGGAGACGAAGGCCCGGCTCGTCGCGCACCTGCGCACCTGCGCCCCCGGCACGCGCATCATCACCGTCACCCGTCCCATCCAGGCGGAAGGCTTCAGCGGCCATGTCTGCCATTGGATGCTCTTCACCTGGGGCCTCGAGAAGGTCTGGCTCCAGCAATACCTTCCAGGTCCCATCGCATCCCCCTGACACGGGAAGGTCGGATACGACTCCGAGCCTGCCCGGCGTCACTCGTGATTAACTGGGAAATAGGGGCGACGGCGTTCCCGTTGCGAGAGGTGATGGCGATGGACCAGTGGAGGAACAAGGAGCCTGACGTGACCCGCGAGAAGCTTCTTCGGGCGGCCGCGGACCTCATCCTGGCTCAGGGGCTTCAGGCCGTGACGCTCGACGCCATCGCCGGGCGGGCAGGCGTCCCGAAGGGGGAGCTCCTGGAGCACTTCCAGACCAAGCCCATCCTGCTCGATGCGCTGTTCGACGACGTGACCCAGCGCTTCGCCGGGGCCGTCGCCGCCGAGATGGCGAAGGACCCGGACGCCAACGGCAGGGGAACCCGCGCGTACCTCCGGGTGACGCTCGCCGCTCCCGCCGATGACGCCGAGGCCCACGTCATGCGCTCGCTCATCGGGCTCATGCTCTTCGACCCGGAGGTCCGGGAGCTCTGGAGCTCCATCTGGGACGAGGCGCGGGAGGAGCAGCTCAGCCCCCAGGAGCAGGAGTCGCCGGAGCTCACGCTCTGCCGTCTGGCGATCGACGGGTTGTGGATGTCGGACATGCTCGAGCACCGCTCGGTCTCCAGCCAGATGCGCGCGGCGGTCATTCAGCGAATCGAAGAACTCACGCGCAAATAGCCCGGGCGCCCGCGGAGCTCCGTGACAGCGGCTTGACGATCCTGGAACCGCGCGGACCGCCAGGGCGTGGCGCCTGGGCCCGTGAGGAGGTGGTGCCGGGGTGTCAGCGCGTCAAGTGCTTCAGGGTGAGATAGACGAACTCCGCGCCGGGCTGGAGGGACGCCACCGGCACGCGCTCGTTGGGGGCGTGCGCGGTGCGCGCGTCGTCCGGGGTCAGCGCGAAGAGGTCGATGCCGTAGGCGTGGATGCCCGCGCGGCGCAGCGTGGCGGACTCGGTGGTGCCGGTGGACATGCGCGGAATCACCGGCGCCTTCGGCCACACCTTCGCCGAGGCGGCCTTCACCGCGCGGAACATGGCGTTGTCCCCCACGGGGGACATGGGCGAGTCCGGCGGCGACACGTCCATCTCCACCTGGACCTCCGTGTCGTTCACGGCCGCGACGATGCGCTCGCGCACGGCCTTCGGGTCCGCGTCCGGCAGCAGGCGGCAGTTCACGGTGGCCTCGGCGGTGGCGGGGATGACGTTGGACTTCGTGCCTGCCTTGAACACCGTTGGCACGCAGGTGGTGCGCAGCACGGCGCCCAGCGCGGGCTCCAGCCGTGCCACGGTGGACACCGCGTCCTCGGGTGGCGCGTCTGGTGAGGCGGCGATGCGGCGCAGCGCTTCACCCAGCTCACCGGGAGTCGCCTGTGCGCGGCCCTGCACGTGGAGCCGGGCGGCGGGCGTCAGGTGCGCGGGGAAGGTGAGGGCGCCCACGCGCGCCACCGCCGCGGCCACCCGCACCAGCGGCCCCGCGTCCACGGGCGGCGCGGAGGAGTGGCCTCCGGGGCCGGTGGCCTTGAGCGTCACGTTGCGGGACACGCGCTCCGCGGCCTGGAGCGCCACGAAGCGCACCTCCTCGCGGTCCGGCGACAGCTCCGTGAGGCCGCCCTCGTTGAGCGCGAACTCCGCCTCCTTCAGCTCCGGACGGTGCTCCATCATCCAGTCCAGTCCCTGGCCGGAGCCCACCTCTTCATCCGCGCCCAGGTACAGCAGGATGTCGCGCGAGCGCGCGCCGCCCTCCCGCTTCAGCCGGCGCAGCGCGAGGATGCTCGCCGCCGCCATGCCCTTGTTGTCCTGCACCCCGCGCCCGTAGAGCAGGCCGTCCCTCTCCGTGAGCGTCCACGGGTCGCTGACCCACTCGGCCTTCACGGCGGGCACCGTGTCCAGGTGCGCGAGCACGAGCACCGGCCGGCCCTTGCCGCTGCCCTTCAAGCGCACCAGCAGGTTGCCGCGACCGGGCGAGGGCTCGATGAGCTCCGCTTCGATACCCGCCTCACGCAGCCACTTCGCAGCCACCTGGGCCGCGGCCGTCTCGTTGCCGGGCGGGTTGGAGGTGTCCGCGGCGACGAGCTCCGCGAGCAGCGTCCGCAGCTCGTCCTTCGGCGCGGGACGGGATGACGCGGCGTGGCTTGGACCCAGCGCGAACAAGGCGATGACGAGGGGCAGAAGGCGCATGGTGGAGAGGCTCGCGCCTTCCGGCCCGGGAAGGCAACGGAAGCGGTGGTTGCGAGGAGTGCCGTGTTAAGGGAAGGGCCCTGGAGGGATTCCGCCATGGCCTCGCCGTTGAGCTTTCGCACCGTGGAACTGCCGCTGCGTCACGCCTGGACCATCGCCCGGGGCACGAGCACGGTGAAGCGCAACGTGTTCGTGGAGGTGCGCTCGGAAGGACACGTGGGCTACGGCGAGGCCGCGCCCAACGTGCGCTACGGCGAGTCATGGGAGACGGTGGAGGCCGCGCTCCACCAGTTGGCCCCCGTGCTGGAGGGCCGCGACCTGCGCCACTTCCGCGACGTGTCCGAGGCCGTGGACGCGGCGCTGCCGGACAACCCCGCGGCGAAGGCGGCGGTGGACCTGGCGCTGCATGACTGGGCGGGCAAGGTGATGGGCGTGCCGCTGTACCGGATGCTGGGGGTGGACCCCGCGCGGCAGCCGGTGACGTCCATGTCCATTGGCATCGACGTGCCGGAGACGCTGGCCGTGAAGGTGCGCGAGGCGGCGGACTTCCCGGTGCTGAAGGTGAAGCTGGGCGCGGACCGCGTGCAGGAGGTGTTCGGCACGGTGCGCGCGCTGACGGCGCAGACCATCCGCGTGGACGCGAACGAGGCGTGGAAGCCGGACGAGGCGCTGGCCCACATCCAGTGGCTGTCCACGCAGGGCGTGGAGCTGGTGGAGCAGCCGCTGCCCGCGGCGGACGTGGAGGGCGCGAAGTGGCTGCGCGCGCGCTCGCCGCTGCCGCTGGTGGCGGACGAGTCGCTGACGAAGGCGTCGGACGTGCCGAAGCTGGCGGAGGGCTTCCACGGCATCAACGTGAAGCTCCAGAAGAGCGGCGGCATCCGAGAGGCACTGCGCATCATCGAGACGGCGCGAGCGTGCGGCCTGAAGGTGATGCTGGGCTGCATGGTGGAGACGGGGCTGGGCATCGCGGCGGGAGCGCACCTGGCGCCGCTGGTGGACTGGGTGGACCTGGATGGCAACCTGCTGCTCGCGGAGGACCCGTACCGCGCGCACCCGGTGGTGCAGGGGCGCATCCAGCTGGGCGCGGGCGCGGGCCTGGGCGTGGAGCCCCGGTGACGCCACCGCTCATCCAGGACCCCATGGCGGTGCTCGCCGTGCTGCTCGCGGTGCTGGCGGGGTTGTATGCGTTGCAGCGCTACCCGGTGGTGGCGCGGTTCTTCAACGTGGTGCCGCTGCTGGTGTTCGCGTACTTCGTGCCGACGCTGCTGTCGAACACGGGAGTCATCCCTACGCAGTCGGAGCTGTACCGCTTCACGCGCGTGTACCTGCTGCCCGCGAGCCTGGTGTTGCTGGTGCTGTCGGTGGACCTGCCGGCCATCGCGAGGCTGGGGCGCAGCGCGGTGGGCGTGTTCCTGGCGGGCACGGTGGGCATCATGGTGGGCGGGCCGCTCGCGTACCTGGCGCTGGGGTGGCTGGTGCCGGCGGAGCTGGGGGACCAGGCGTGGAAGGGGTTGGCGGCGCTCAGCGGGTCGTGGATTGGCGGCAGCGCGAACTTCGTGGCCATTGGCCAGAGCGTGGGCACGCTGGACAGCACCTTGAGCATGATGGTGGTGGTGGACGTGGGCGTGTCCAACGTGTGGACGGCGGTGCTGCTGTCCTTCGCCGGGCGGGAGAAGGCGATGGACGCGAGCATCGGCGCGGACCGGACCGCGCTGGACCACGTGCGCGAGGAGTCCGCGCGCATCCAGGCGGCGTCCGCCCGGCCCGCGAGCCTGTCGGATTTGTTGTCGATGCTGGCGGTGGCGTTCGGCGTGACGGTGGTGTGCACGGCGCTGGCGAAGCTGCTGCCGGACCTGGGCAACGTGGTGACGGGCTTCACGTGGGTGGTGCTGCTGGTGACGACGGTGGGCGTGGTGCTGTCGTTCACGCCGGTGCGCAGGCTGGAGGGCGCGGGGGCGAGCCGGCTGGGCTCGCTGTTCCTGTACCTGCTGGTGGCGACGATTGGCGCGCAGGCGGAGTTCCGGCGGCTGTGGGACGCGCCCGCGCTGGTGGCGGTGGGGGCGCTGTGGATGTGCATCCACGCGGCGGTGACGATGGGCGCTCGGCGGTGGCTGAAGGCGCCGGTGTTCTTCGCGGCGGTGGGGTCGCAGGCGAACGTGGGCGGCACGGCCTCCGCGTCCGTGGTGGCGGCGGCCTTCCATCCCGCGCTCGCGCCGGTGGGCGTGCTGCTCGCGGTGCTGGGGTACGTGCTGGGGACGTACTGCGGGCTGGTGACGGCGCTGATGCTGGAGCAGGTGCACCAGCTGATTCACTGAGGGGAGTCGCGGATGCGGACGGTGCTGCTCTGGGCGGGGCTGTTGGCGATGAGTGGTTGCGCGACGAAGCCGGAGGCGGGCGCGCCTCCACGTGAGTCCCTGAAGGCGGTGGTGGAGTCGCTGGCGGGCGAGGCCACGCGCCTGTCGCCGGGGACGGACCTGTCGCTCGCGGTGATGGACCTGCGCACGGGGGAGACGGCGAGCGTCTCCGGCCTGGAGCCGCACATCTCCGCCAGCTCCGCGAAGGTGTTCTGGGTGGCGGCGGCGTTGGGGCAGCGGGATCTGGCGACGGTGACACCGCTCGCGGAGAAGGTGTTCCGCACGTCGGACAACGAGGCCTCCGGCGAGGTGATCGACCTGGTGGGCGGGCCGGATGCCATCAATGTCTATCTTCGCGGCCTGGGCCTGGAGCACACGGCGCTGACGAAGTGGAACTACGGCCGGGAGCGCTGGGCGACGAACTCTCCGCGGGTGATGGGGCGGGACAACTACTTCTGCGCGGACGACATGGTGTCGTTCCTGGCGCGGTTGGACCGGCGGGAGTTGTTGGAGCCGGAGCCCACTGCGCAACTGCTGAAGTGGATGGAGTTGACGCCTCGGGAGGGCTGCGGTGGTTGGCTGGGAACGCGCCTGCCGGTGAGCGCCCGCGCGTCGCTCCAGCACAAGGGCGGGTGGCTGCCGCCGGGATGCTGTGGGGATGACGCGCGCTACAACGTGCTCAACGAGGTGGGGCTGGTGACGCTGCCGGACGGAGGCCGGTACGCAGTGGCCATCCTGGCCTCGCGAGGACCGGACTGGCCGAAGCAGGCGTTCTTCGTGGAGCGCGCGTCGTGTGTCCTGTACCGGCACCTGGCGAAGGACGCGGCGCTGGACTGCGGAGAGGCCCTGGCCCGGGCAGGCGGCCCTGCTCCCATCGTGTTGGAACCCGGGGCCCCCGCGCCGAACTACGACTGCGAATGAGAAGGTGAGAAACCCGTCAGGGCTCCCCGCCGGAGGCGGACCGCGAAAACCTGTCCGACTGTCGGACAGGTCCTGATGGCGAAGACCTGTCGGACAGTCGGACAGGCCGGGGCCGCGCGGCGGAAACCTGTCGGACAGTCGGACCGGTTCGGGCAATGGGAACCTGTCGGACAGTCGGACCCATCGGGACCGCGCGACGAAAACCTGTCCGACAGCCTGACCGGATGGCACATGGCGGAAGGCTGTCCGACAGGCGGACAGGTTCGGACGGCGGAAACCTGTCCGACTGTCGGACAGGTTTGGGACCGGCCCGGCCGGGAGGTGGCTGTCATGCCGGAACCCTCTTGGACTGACGCGGGCGGACATGGCGCCTCGTGCCTGGCATGGAGCGTGAAAGTAGGACTGATGCCTCCGGAGCGCGCGGCGCTCCCATGTGAAGCCGGGCCGTTAATGCTGTCCGACGTGAATCACGGGGAGGTGCAGCCATGATGGATCCGCAGGCGTGGCGCAGGTTCTCGGAGCGGCTCCGGGTGGAGCATTCGATCATCCAGGCGCCGATGGCAGGGGGCCTGACGCCGCCGGAGCTGGTCGCGGCGGTGTCGGAAGCCGGCGGTCTGGGCTCACTGGGCGCCGCGTACGTACAGCCGGAGGACATCGTCCAACAGGCCCGCGCGGTGCGTTCGCTCACCTCGCGGCCCTACGCCATCAACCTCTTTGCTCCACAGCCCTCGGTGGCCCCGGCGGATCCGGGGCCCACGCTCGCCATCCTCGAGCGCTTCCATGCCGCGCTGGGGCTGACCCCTCCCGTGATTCCGGCGGCGGCGATGCCGGACTTCTCGAAGCAGGTGGAGGCCGTGCTCGACGCGGCGCCCACGGTGTTCAGCTTCACCTTCGGCATTCCGCCCGCGCCGGTGCTGGAGGCGTTCCGGTCGCGCGGCATCCTCGTCGTGGGCACGGCGACGAACGTGCGTGAGGCCCAGGCACTGGAGGCCGCGGGCGTGGATGCGATTGTCGCGCAGGGCTCGGAGGCGGGGGGCCACCGGGGCTCCTTCGGCGGTTCGTTTGATGCAGGCATGGTGGGCACGATGGCGCTCGTGCCGCAGATGGTGGACGCCGTGCGGGTGCCGGTCATCGCCAGCGGCGGCATCATGGACGGACGCGGCATCGCGGCGGCCCGGATGCTGGGCGCGGCGGCCGTGCAGCTGGGCACGGCGTTCCTGCGGTGCCAGGAGTCCAGCGCCGCGGCGGCCCACAAGGCGCTGTTGCGCGAGGCCCGGGATGAGTCGTCACGCATCACCCGCGCCTTCTCTGGTCGCCCGGCCCGCGCGATCCCCAACGAGCTGACGACCACGCTGGAGGAGGCCGGTGCCATCCTGCCGTTCCCGCAGCAGCACGGGGCCACTCGCACGCTGAGGGCCGCGTCGTCGAAGCAGAACGACACGCGCTTCATGGCCCTGTGGGCAGGGCAGGGCATTGGCCTCTCGCGAGAGGGCCCGGCGGCGGACCTGGTGCGCGCCCTGGTGGCGGAGACCGGCGCCGCGCTGTCCGCCGTGCGCGGCTGACTCAGGACGTCGACGGCGGGCCCATGCTCCGGCCCGCGATGCGCTGGCGCAGCGCCACGAAGTACATGCTGCAGAACGTGGCCACGAGGACCGCGACTTCATCCCAGTAGTCCAGCGGGTCCTCGTTCTCATCCAGCAGCGATAGGCTGAGCAGGCACAGCACCACGTGCACGGCGAACACGGGCAGCGACGCCTGTCCCAGCGCCTCCAGCACCTTGGGACGCAGCCACTGGAACAGGCGGGGCGCGAGCCAGCTCGCCAAGAGGGCCACGGCCAGGAAGTTCACGAGCCGCAGCGGCGCGAGCGACCACTTGTCGAACAGCACCCCCGCGGCGCCCAGGTCCACATCGAGGTGGCGCACGACGAAGAACCCCAGGCTGACGACGATGGCGCCCGTGAGGAGCCGGCGGGACACGGGCTCGCGCTGCTCCGGCGCGGTGGCTCGGGCCACACCCATCCACACTCCGAGCACCCAGAGGAACTGCCACGCGAACAGGTCGAACGCGCCCGACAGGTCGATGCTCAACGGCGGCCAGGGCAGCACGGGGATGGCGACGAGCAGGTCGTAGATGGCGCGCTTGAGGCCCACCTGCGCCCAGACCCAGATGAGAGCGCTCAGCCCCAGCACCCGCGACCAGCCCTCCTTCCGCGCACCGAGCAGCACGGCGGGGGTGAGCAGCAGCAGCACGACATAGAGCGGAAGGATGTCGAGCAGCGGGGGACAGTAGAGGAGGAACAGGCTGCTCCACAGGGCGGTGAACGGATCCTGATGGAAGAAGCCAATCAGGTTGTGGATGGCGGGCCTGCGCGCGGCGACGCCCAGCGCGGCGATGATGGTGAACGCGAAGAAGAGCAGGGCGACGTGGTAGCCGTACACCTTGAGGGCGCGGCTCCAGAGGCTCTTGAACATCGCGGCCGTGCCCGCCTTCTTCGCGTGCACCACGCCCACGAGGAACGCGGAGAGGAACACGAAGCCCTCGGCGGCGGACACGAAGCCGAACGGCTGATTGCCAAGGACACTCAGCCGGGTGGGCAGGTGCGTCAGCGTCATCAGGATGAGCAGCACTCCGCGCAGGCTGTCGAACTCAGGGCGGCGTTTCATGGCGGGTAGACTCTCTTCCCCCATGCCACAGCCCCACGCCCCGGGTAAACCGCACCGCTCTTTCGGATCCAGTGTCACTGTCCGGATGACGCACATGGCCGTCATCGCGTGGATGCTGCTCGTGGGGACCGGCTGCGCGGCGTCCCGAAACGTGCGGCTCGGTACGGGCCGGGGACCCACCCGTGTCCACACGCCGCAACGGGACCTCCGGCCCGTGGAGCTGGACGAAGACGCCTTCGCGGCCACGGTCGCGGGGCTCGCACGCACCGCAGCTGTCTCCTCGCACTCCATGGAGGCGGCCCGCCGGCTGCTGGCGGCCTCGCTTCCGTCACGGCCCTATGCCCACGTGCGTGGGCATCTGGGGCTCGTCTCCGTGCAGGAGCCTGGGCGTGGACACCTCCGGCTCAACGATGCACCGGATGCGGAGCTGGCGGCGGCGTATGGCCGGTGGTGCAAGCGCAAGGCGCTCACTGGGGATTGTCTCCACCTGTTGGAGCGCGGGCCCACGCTGGACGAGGACGGCAAGCGGACGCTGGCCTTCTCCATCGCGTTGGACTCGGTGTGGGACGAGACGGAGGACGCGCTGCGCGGCATGACGGATCGCGAGGCCGTGCTCTCCATGATCGTCACGACGAGCGCCCTGTATCTGGGCCTGTGGCTGTTGCCCGAGCCTGTGTCGAAGGGCGTCGCGGCGACGATGACGGCGGTGCTCATCGCCTACCTGGGCATCGACACGGTGTGGAGCCTCATCCACGGATGGATGCGGCTCGCGGATGCGGTGGCGGAGGCCACGACCTTCGATGAGCTCCGGGACGCGGGCGAGCAGTACGGCGAGGTGATGGGCCAGAACGCCGCGCGGGCCTTCGTGATGCTGGCCACGGCGGCGCTGGGCAGTACGGCGGAGACGTTCGCGGCGAAGGTGCCCACGCTGCCCGGTTCGGCGCAGGCGTCACTCGTGGCCGCGGCGGAGGGCGGCTTCCGGCTGGGCGCGGTCGCTCAGGTGGAGTCCGTCGCCGTGTCCACGACGGGTGACATCCTGATCACCCTGGCGCCGGGCGCGGTGGCGACGGGCGGGCCCGTGGAGGTGCCAGGACCCAAGCACCACATCGCTTCCGACAAGTTCAGTACGTCCACCGCGAACGGAGGCCCGTGGACGCCGCGTTATCAACAACTCTTCGACAAGGCAGGCATGTCCCTGAACGATCCGGAGAACCAGGTCCACGTTCCGGGGCACAAGGGGCCGCATCCGCAGGAGTACCACGCGGAGGTCTTTGAGCGGTTGAGGCTCGCGACCAGCACATGCCGGACAATTCAGCAGTGCCGGGTCGACCTGACACAGGCGCTGCGGATCCTCGCGAAGGAACTCGCGACGGAGAACACCTGGCTCAACAAGCTGGTCACCCGGAGTGGTGGATGAGGCAGGATGCCTGCGTGACGCCCCGGTACTTCAAGCTCACCGACGACGTGACACTGCCCGGCCGATGGGAGCTTGGAACGCCCGTGGACGCCCAGGGGCAGGAGCACGGCTCGTGGCTGTTCATGCAGGGGACTCCCGCGCGGGTGGAGAGCGCGCTGCGCGTTCCGTCCTACTCGCGGGGAAGGGCGCTCGACTTCTCGCTCGCGGATGCGGGCGCTGTCCCTGTCGTCTCCCAACGGGTCGCGGAGGTGCTGTCCCGACTGGCTCCGGGGGACGTGGAGCTGTTCCCCGTTACGATGGACGACTCCCCGGACACATACTTCCTCGTCAACGTCGTGCGCGTCGTGAAGTGCATCGACGACACCGCCTCGGGCGAGGTGCGCTACTGGGCGCCGGAGGATGGACGGCCCGAGCGGGTCGGCACCTACCAAGCGGTTCATCGGCTGCGCATCGACCCGACCAGGACCGGGGACGCGAAGGTCTTCCGCACCTGGGGCTGGCTCATCGCGCTCATCGTCTCCGAGGACATCAAACTCGCGCTGGAAGCCATCGGCGCCACGGGCGTGTGGTTCCAGGACGTGTCCCCGCTCCGCTGATTTCCCCGCCTCCGTGCGTCACGGCGTCTGTCCGCCAGGCTGCTTGTTCCCGTGCGCCGGGTTGCAATCAGGGTGGGCCCGGCTACATTCAGCACTTCACCGCAGCCGCAACCCCCGGGTCCCTCGTCAGATGACGGTTTCGCTCACAGCCTGCCTGCAGCGTGCTCCGCGCCGGATTTCCGTGCGCCGGACGCTGCCCGCGCACGGCCGAGCCACCGCCTGGCTTGTCACCCACGCCGCCCGTCTCGCGTAGCTCACGACGGACGGCGTCCGCTCCACCCCCACTGAACCTTCGCGCCACGCACCCCCACCTTTCCAGGTGTGCGTGCCGTCCCCATCCCCTTCCCACCGGAGGCAATCGCCATGACCCACGACCACCCCCTCATCGTCACCGACACCGACCTCCAGCGCCTGGAGCGCGTCGTCGAACAGTACGGCAACGCCCGCAACGCGGAGCTCGTGGAGCAGCTGGAGTCCGAGCTCGCCCGCGCCGTCGTCACGTCCTCCGACTCCATTCCCCGCGACGTCGTCACCATGAACAGCACCGTCGTCTTTGAAGACGGGGAGGCCGGCGAGACGCGCGAAGTCACGCTCGTCTATCCCAAGGACGCCAACAGCGACGCCGGCCGCATCTCCATCCTCGCCCCCGTGGGCAGCGCCCTCCTGGGCCTGTCCGTGGGCCAGACCGTGGAGTGGCCCCTCCCCCATGGCCGCACCCGCCGCCTGCGCATCGTCGCCGTGCCCTACCAGCCGGAGGCCGCGGGCCACTTCCACCTGTAGGCCCAGCGTCCTCCCATGACGCGTCAGCGCCGTGTCCGCGTTCCTCGCTGACGCGTCATGCCCACCCCGGGAATGCCAGCCCCCGCCGCATCCCCGCGCGATTGTTCGACGTTGTCTTCCGGACACCTCCTGGCCCCGGGCGTGCAATCGCCTGCGTACCCCTCGCCTGGCGAAGGGCCGCGGGCACCTCTCACGCCCGTGTGTGCATGTGGAGGAACGCTTGTTCGCACGAAGGCATCACCTGGGGCTCGGAGGGCTGGCTGTCCTCTGCGCCTTCAGCGCCCAGGCCCAGAGCAGCATCCCGGGCATCGAACTGGAGCGCCTGCAGCTCAACCCCGGCATGCGTGACAGCCTCGTGCTGTCCACCGGTGACCTGCTCCCCGCGGGCCAGTACCGCATCGGGTTGACGGCGCACTACGAGAACCGGCCCCTCGTCCTGGTGGAGAACGACGAGCGGCAGGCCGACATCATCTCCAACCGCGTGACGGCGCACATCAGCGCGGCGTACTCCCTCACGAACTGGCTGGAGCTGGGCGCGCAGGTGCCCATCGTCGCCCAGTGGGGCCCGGAGACCGCGTCGAATGGCGTGTCCCGTCCCACCACCAGCGCGCTCGGCACGCCGTGGGTCCAGGCCCGCGTGGGCTTCCTCTCCGAGAGCCGGGGCGGACCGCTGGATTTGGGGCTGCACCTGGGCGTGGCCCTTCCCCTGGGCAGCAAGGCCGCCCTCACCCGCGACGAGGGCTTCACCTTCTCCCCTCGCCTGGGCGCCGGCAAGCAGCTGGGCGGCACCTTCCGCGTGGGCGCGGACGTCGGCGCGCTCGTGCGCACGAAGACGTACGCGCTGACGCCGCAGACGCAGCCCTACCTCGACGAGATGGGCGTGGAGCTCAACGGCGGCGTCAACCTGTCCGCCGGCCTCTGGGGCCTGCGCGAAGAGGTCATCGTGCGCGGCATCATCCCCACGCAGGACTCGCCCAGCTCGCTGGAGGCGCTCCTGGGCCTGCGCGTCCCCACCGCGGACGGCACCGAGGTGTACGTCATGGGCGGCCCGGGCTTTGGCCAGACGCCTGGCACGCCGCGCTTCCGCCTGCTCGCCGGGGTGTCCTTCGGCACGCCGCCCGCGCCCAAGGGCCCCGTCTGTATCGCGGGCCAGCCCCACGTGGCCGCCGAGTGTCCCGACCTGGATGCCGACGGCGACGGCGTGAAGAACCGCGATGACCAGTGCCCCACGACGGCGGGCCTGGCGCAGCTCCAGGGCTGCCCGGACAAGGACGACGACCAGGACGGCATCCCCAACCTGGCGGACCAGTGCCCCACCCAGGCGGAGAACAAGAACGGCTTCCAGGACGAGGACGGCTGCCCGGACGACCCCGACTCCGACGGGGACGGCATCGTGGACTCCAAGGACCAGTGCCCGAAGGAGCCGGAGACGTTCAACCGCTACAAGGACCAGGACGGCTGCCCGGACGTGGAGCCCGACCGCGACGGTGACGGCATCGTGGACCGCCTGGACAACTGCCCCGACGAGCCCGGCACCGAGGCCAACGGCGGCTGCAAGGAGGCGCCTGTCGCGCGCATCGACTCCGGCAGCATCCGCATCATGGAGGCCGTGTTCTTCGAGAACAACCAGGCCGTCATCCAGAAGCGCAGCAACGCGGTGCTCGACAAGGTCGCGGCCATCCTCGTGTCCCACCCGGACATCGAGAAGGTCCGCGTGGAGGGCCACACCGACAACACCGGCAAGGCCGACTACAACCGGGACCTGTCCCAGCGGCGCGCCGAGGCGGTGGTGGACTACCTCGTGAGCAAGGGCGTGCAGCGCGAGCGGTTGGTGGCGCAGGGCTTCGGCCCCGAGCAGCCCATCGCGGACAACGCGAAGGCGGACGGCCGCGCGAAGAACCGCCGCGTCGAGTTCAAGATCGTCGGAGAGGCCGATGGCGTGCAGACGGCGCCGGCCTCCTCCTCTTCCCCCGACACCCTTCAGAAGTAAGGCAGACCGTTCATGCTCAAGACCCTGATGCATTCCCTCCGGGGAGATTCATCCCGCATGGCCCTGCGCACGGGCCTGCACATGCTGGCCCTGTGTTCGCTGTTCCTCCTCGCCGGCTGCGAAGCGCGCTCCTCCACTCCCGAACCCGTGCTCACGAGCCAGTCGTCCGCGCTCGTGGGGGACGGCCGGCTCCAGCCCGGCGAGCAGTGCGACGACGGCAACACGGTGAGCGGCGACGGCTGTTCGGCCACCGGCACCGTGGAGGCGGGCTACCTGTGCCACGTGCCCGGCAACGCGTGCTCGCTGGCCAGCCTGTGCGGCAACAACACGGTGAACCCCGGCGAGCTGTGCGACGACGGCAACACCACCAACGACGGCAACGGCTGTTCGGCCACGTGTGACTTGTCGCTGTGTGGCAACGGCGCGTTCGACAACCGGCAGTACCCGTCCTACGCGCAGGAGGTCTGCGACGACGGCAACCGCTTCGAGGGCGACGGGTGCAGCCGCCAGTGCGAGGTGGAGCCCGGCTTCGCCTGCGCGGGCAGCCCCAGCCGCTGCGTGAAGGCGGGCGTGGCGGTGTTCAACACCGGCGTGGACGCGCAGAACCGCCGCCTGCCCACGGGCGCGGTGGATCCGCACTGGTTCTACGCCGGCACCACCACCGGCGCGGACACCGGCGTGCGCAACGCGAACGACTGGCCGCTGGAGATGCAGACCGCGCGCTTCATGGCGCCCCAGGGCGCGCAGACGTGCGTGTACCAGGACTTCCTCATCCCCTCGACGACGAACATCGGCCAGTTCCGCCTGCGCCTGGCCACCTTCAATGACAACCAGTTCGACGGCGCGAGCGTGAACGGCGTGGCCATCACGCCCGTCACCGTGAACGACCCGCCCGGCCAGCCCTGGCAGAAGAACATCTTCCGCGAGTTCGGCACCCAGGCGGCCTGGCGCCCCGGCCTCAACCGCATCGAGCTGTGCAACGAGAACGCCGCCAGCCCGCCGAACGCCTTCCGCTACCTCTTCGTGGACGCCTACGACGACCGCTGCGGTGACGGCGCCATCTCCCCGCGCGAAGAGTGCGACGACGGCAACACCGGCAACGGCGACGGCTGCAGCGCCACCTGCGGCATCGAGCCCGGCTTCGGCTGCGCCGGTGCGCCCAGCACCTGCGCCAAGACGTGCGGCAACGGCAACCTGAACCCCGGCGAGCAGTGCGACGACGGCAACACCACCGCCAACGACGGCTGCAACGCCAGCTGCCGCGTGGAGGACGGCTACGCCTGCCCCGCGCCGGGCCAGGCCTGCGTGGCCTCCTGCGGCAACGGCGTCATCAACGCGGGAGAGCAGTGCGACGACGGCAACGTGTTCAGCTCCGACGGCTGCTCCGCGGCGTGCCGCATCGAGACGGGCTACTCCTGCAACGGCGCCCCGTCCGTCTGCGCCCCGCTGTGCGGCAACGGCGTGCTCAACGCCGGCGAGCTGTGCGACGACGGCAACACGAACCTGAACGACGGCTGCTCCAACGCCTGCACCCTGGAGCTGGGCTACGCGTGCGCCACGCCGGGCCAGCCCTGCGCGAAGACGTGCGGCAACGGCAACATGGACCCGGGCGAGCAGTGCGACGACGGCAACCTGACCTCCGGTGACGGCTGCGCCACCGAGTGCCGGGTGGAGGGCGGCTATGCCTGCTCCACGCCGTCCAACGGCCCCTCCGTGTGCGTCCAGTCGTGCGGCAACGGCGCCCTGGATCCGAACGAGACCTGCGACGACGCGGACGAGGCGTCCGGCGACGGCTGCTCCAATGGCTGCCGCGTGGAGACGGGCTACAGCTGCTCGGGTCAGCCCAGCGCCTGCGTCACCCTCTGTGGCGACGGCATCCGCGCGGGCGCCGAGTCGTGCGACGACGGCAATTCCGTGTCGGGCGATGGCTGCGACGCCACCTGCGCCGTGGAGCCGGGCTACAGCTGCCCCGTCCCTGGCACCGCGTGCCTCAACACCTGCGGCAGCGGCACGCTGGAGGCCGGTGAGCAGTGCGACGACGGCAATACGGTGACGGGCGACGGCTGCAACGCCACCTGCGCCGTGGAGCCGGGCTACAGCTGCAACGGCGCGCCCAGCACCTGCGGCACCACGTGCGGCGACGGCATCCGCGCGGGCGCCGAGGTATGCGACGACGGCAACCTGGTGGGCGGCGACACCTGCTCGCCGCGCTGCCTGCTGGAGGTGGGCCAGACGTGCACCGCGTCCAACGTCTGCGAGGCGTACTGCGACCCGGTCTCCCAGAAGTGCGTGGCGCAGGAGCCCGGGCCCGTGACGCCGGCCCCGGTCATCACCGGCCCCGCGGCGAACTCCACCGTGACCACCGGCACGCCTCCCATCTCCGGCACCGGTGAGCCCGGCGCGCAGGTGACGGTGCGAGAGGGCACCACCGTGGTCTGCACGGCCACCGTCGACGCGAGCCGCAACTGGACCTGCACGCCCACGACGCCGCTGGTGGATGGCCCGCACACCGTGACGGCCACGGCCCAGACGCCCACGAGCAGCCCCAGCCCCGCGTCCAACGCCGTCCCCTTCATCGTGGACACCGAGGTCCCGGCCCCGGTCATCACCGGCCCGGAGGCGAACACCACCGTCACCACCGGCACGCCCGCCATCACCGGCACCGGCGAGCCCGGCGCGACGGTGACGGTGCGCGAGGGCACCACCGTCCTGTGCACCGCCACCGTGGACGCGGCCGGCAAGTGGAGCTGCGTGCCCACCGCGCCGCTGACGGATGGCCCGCACAGCGTGACGGCCACGGCCGAGTCTCCCGCGGGCGTCACCAGCCCCCCGTCCACCGCGGTCCCCTTCGTGGTGGACAGCGTGGTTCCGGACAACCAGGCCCCGGACACCTCCATCGTGAAGGGCCCGGAGCCGACCACCTCCAGCCGCACGGCGGACTTCGAGTACGCCTCCACGGAAGAGGGCTCCACGTTCGAGTGCAGCCTCGACGGCGGCGCCTGGGGCCCGTGCCAGGGCAGCTACACCGTCGGCAGCGGGGACCACGTCCTGCGCGTCCGCGCGGTGGACGGCAGCGGCAACACGGATGCGACCCCGGCGGAGTACACCTGGACGGTGGTGAACACGCGCGCCTTCGCGGGCGGCGGGTGCAGCACCGCGCCGGATGCCTCCTGGCTGGCCCTGCTGGGCCTGATGGGAGTGCCGGGGCTGCGCCGCCGTCAGCGCCGCGCCGCATAGCAGCCTCGCGGAGCCCGCCGGAGGGGCCGGCCTTCCCCCTTCCCGGGAGCGCCCCCTCGCTCCCTCTCATGGCGCCCTTCCGGCGGCGCTCCCGCGTCCCCCGGCCTTCCCCGTATGCTTCGTCCGTGCCCGGGGCAGGTCCGCAAGAGTCTTACGAGGAGGAGGTCCTGCTCGCGCTGGACGAGGGGCTGCTGTCCTCCGAGGAGGCGGCCGCCCTGCGCGAGGAGGCCCTCCGCCTGCACCGCGGGCCCCTGGAGCTGTTGAAGGACCGGGGCCGGCTGACGGAGGACACCCTGGACCTCTTGCGGCAGGACCTGGCTCGCGGCTGCACGGACCGGGGGGAAGTCCCCATCCAGGAGGCCGCCACGCTGGGCACGGCGATTCCGTCCTCGCTGGCCGTGGAGGGCGTGCCCTCCTTTCCGGTGCCCGGCTGGGACCGCTACGAACCCGTGCGCTTCCTGGGGCAGGGCGGCATGGGGCAGGTGTTCCTGGCCTATGACCCGCTGCTGCGCCGCAACGTGGCCCTCAAGTTCGTGCGGGACGGGGACCCGGAGCTGGCCCGCCGCTTCCTGTCGGAGGCCCGCGCCCAGGCCCGCGTGCGCCACGAGCGCGTGTGCGAGGTCTACGAAGTGGGCGAGGTGCGCGGGCACGCCTTCATCGCCATGCGCTACGTGGAGGGCCCGTCGCTGGGGCAGCTCTCCCACTCGCTCACGCTGGAGCAGCGCGTCTGGGTGCTGTGCCAGGCCGCGGAGGGCGTGCACGCCGCGCACCGCGTGGGGCTGGTCCACCGCGACCTGAAGCCCGGCAACATCCTGGTGGAGCGCACGGAGGACGGAGGCTTCAACCCCTTCGTGATGGACTTTGGCCTGGCGCGGGACTGGCGAGAGGACAGCACCACCCCGAACGCGGTGCTGGGCACGCCGCACTACATGCCGCCCGAGCAGGCCCGCGGCGAGGGCCACCGCCTGGACCGCCGCGCGGACGTCTACGCGCTGGGCGCGACATTATATGCGCTGCTCACCGGGCAGCCTCCCTTCACCGGCGGCACGGAGAAGGAGGTGCTCGCGAAGCTCCAGGCGGAGCCGCCGCCGCGTCCGCGCGCGCTGGAGCCGGACATCCCGGAGGACCTGGAGGCCGTCGTCCTCAAGTGCCTGGAGAAGGAGCGGCCGCTCCGCTACGACTCCGTGCGCTCCTTCACGGACGACCTGGAGCGCTTCCTGGCCGGCGAGCCGGTGAGGGCCCGCCACGGCGCGCGCTACTGGCTGGGCAAGAAGGTCCGCAAGCACCGCGCGGCGCTGGCGCTGGGCGGCACGGTGGTGGCGGTGGTGGCCGGCGCGCTCACGCAGGCTCGGCTCGCGCGCGGCGAGGTGGCTGAACGCGAGCGGCTGGCCCGCGCCTTCACCGAGCGCGTGGAGCGCATCGAGTCCTCGGCGCGCTACTCCGCCCTGTCGCGCCTGCACGACACGCGCAAGGACCGCGAGGCCTTGCGCGCGAGCATGGCCGCGCTGGAGCAGGAGATTTCCCGCGCGGGCGCGCAGGCGGTGGGCCCCGGTGAGTACGCGCTGGGCCGCGCCCTGTTCGCGCTGGACGACCTGGACGGCGCGCGCGCGAAGCTGGAGTCCGCGTGGGCGCACGGCTACCGCGAGCCGCGCGTGGCGTGGGCGCTGGCGCAGACGCTGGGCCACCTGTACCGCGAGCAGCTGCTGCTGGACGTGGAGCGCCGCGCCCCCGCGCAGCGAGAGGCCCGGCTCAAGGAGCTGAACGGGCGCTACCGCGACCCGGCGCTCGCGTACCTGCGCCAGGCGGAAGGGCCGGATGTCCCCGCGCCGCCGTCGTTCGTGAAGGCCCTGTTCGCCTTCTACGAGGACCGGCCGGAGGACGCGCTGGCGCTGCTGGACGCGCCGGGCATGGCGTCGCCGTGGTTCTACGAGGCGCCGCTCTTGCGTGGCGACATCCTGCTCGCGCGGGCCACGCGGCGCTGGAGCGGCGGGGACCGCGCGGGTTCGCAGGCGGACCTGGCGCTGAGCCGCGAGGCATATACCGCCGCCGTCGCCACGGCGGAGAGTCAGCCCGGGGTGCACTCGGTGCTGGGGCGGCTGGAGCTGGCCGCGCTGGTGATGGAGCTGTACGGCGAGGGCAACGTGCTGCCGCACTACGAGCGAGGCCTGGAGGCGCTGTCGCACGCGCTCGCCGCGGCTCCGGACCATGCCCGCTCGCTGGTGCTGGTGGCGCGCTTCCACCGCCGGCTCGCGCAGCATCGCGCGAACCAGGGCGGCGAAGGCGTGGCTCCGCTGCTGGAGAAGTCCCTGGCCGCGCTGCGCACCGCGGAGTCCGTGGCCACGCCGAGCGACCGCATCCCGCTGGAGCGGGCCCTCACGCATCGCCAGTGGGCGCGCCACCAGCAGCTGCACGGGGAGGACCCGCGCGGACAGCTGCAGCTCGCGATTGCCTCCTTCGAACAGCTGCGTCCGGAGGACCGCGACTTCGCGTTCCACGACAACCTGGGCCTGACCTGGCAGGGACAGGCGGACGCGGAGGCCGCGCGCGGCGGGGACCCGCTGCCGCTGTTGGACAAGGCCATCGCCGGGTACCAGGCGGCGCTCCAGCTGAGCGAGCAGCAGCCGTTGTCGTGGATCAACCTGGGCGTCGCGTACCGCAAGCGGGCGGGCGCCCCGGGTGCGCCGGACGCGACGGGCGACCTGCGCCGCGCGAACAGCGCGCTCACGCGGGCCCTGTCCCTCAACCCGGACAACTTCGTCGCGTGCTTCAACGGCGCGGAGGTGGCGGAGCAGCTCGCGCGAGCCCGCTACCTGAAGGGCGAGGACGTCAGCGTGGACCTGGAGCGCGCCCTGACGCTGTACCGGCAGGGGCTGGCGCTCAACGCGAAGCCGCCCGCGCTCCACAACGCGCTGGGCTCCGCGGTGTTCTGGCAGGCGGAGCTGCGGGCAGAGGAGGGCGGCGACACGAAGGCGCTGCTCGACGAAGCGAAGGCGTCGTTCGAGAAGGCCCGCGCCCTGGCGCCCACGCAAGGCTTCGCCTTCAACAACCTGGGCGAGTGGGAGGTCTTCCGCGCGGAGCTCCAGCTCGCGAAGGGCGAGGACCCGAGCGTCGCGCTGCGCGCCGCGGTGGAGGACTACACGGAGGCGCTGAAGCGGCTGCCGGACGACGCGGACCTGCTGGCGAACCTGGGCAAGGCCTGGGTGCGCCGCGCGGCGTGGACGCTGTCACAGGCGCGAGACCCGGCGGCGGACCTGACGAAGGCGGAGGCGGCGCTGGACCGGGCGCGCGCGCAGAACCCGCGCCTGGGCAATGCCTGGCGCTATCTGGCGGAGGCCTCCGGCGTCCGGGCGCGTTGGATGGCGCGGGGCCACGGCGCGGCGGAGGGCGAGTTCACGCGCGCGGCGCAGGCCTTCGAGCAGGCGATGCAGCTCGACCCCAGGCTGGAGTACCGGCTCGCGGCGGCGGAGCTCCACGGCGCGTGGGCGCGGTGGCGCATCCGTGAAGGGCAGGACGCGGCGGCCGGGCTGACGCGGGGACTGGCGCTGGCCGACGCGGTGGTGACGGCCCGTCCCCGGTGGGCCCATGCGCGCGAGGTGCGGGAGGGGCTGCTGGCCCTCCGCGCGGGAGCGCGTGTCCCGAGCCCGGAGAGCGTGGCTGACGTCCCCACGCCCTGAGGGCGCTACCGGCGGAGCCTGGGAGGGTTCACGGCCGCGACACGGGACAGGGCCCCGGACGCGTCAATGGCACGGTCCGGGGCTGACGTGTCCGTCGGTCAGACGGTCTCCGGCGGGTCGTTGTTCACGTCGATGCCGCCGTTCTTCCGGTCCAGGTCGAGCGGCGGACCGACCTTGTCCGCGCTCCGGGGGCTCGACCCATCGTCGATGACGGCGTCGAATTCGTAGACCCGCTTCGGCGCCGTCATGGAGACGGTCAGCGGGGAGGTCGCCAGCGCGTGGAGCCCTCCGAGCTCGTACGGGTACGGATTCGTGGCGGAGACGGTGAGGCAGTTCCCGTGGGGGAACGTGATGGTGGCGGTGTAGGAGACAGGGTAGCTGCCCATCGAGAAGACAACCGTGTCGCCGTGTTTCACTTCCGGGCCGGGGTCGTAGCTGATGGGAACCGTGGAGAGGTCGACTGTGATGGTGGCCATAGGTCCGCATAGCATTGCAGCCCCTGTACCAACATGCATGTCTTGAAGCTGCGCCCGGATGTTTCACGGCCGCGCCTTCCCGGACGCGTCAATGACACGTCCGGGGCCGGGAGCTGACGTGTCCGGCGCCTACCGGAGCAGCTCCTTCGGCGGGTCGTTGTTCACGTCGATGCCGCCGTTCTTCCGGTCCCACTCGTGGCCCTTGCGGGCCAGGGACTCCTGCCCGCTGTTGAAGTCCACGTCGAAGGTATAGACCCCGCGCGCCGCCGTCAGGGCGACGGTCAGGGGCGCGGTCGCCATCGTGGGGCCCCCGAGCGTGTACGGGCCAGACGTGGTGAGGCAGGTGCCGTTGGGGAACGTGATGGTGGCGGTGGCGCTGAGCGCATTGCCCAACGTGAAGACCACCGTGTCGCCGTGCTTCACCTCGGGGCTGGGGTTGTAGGTGACAGGGGTCGTGGAGACGTCGATGGTGATGGTGGGCATGGTGCCCGCCGCCATTGCAGACGCCATACCAGCTCAGTTCGCGTCCAATCCCAGCTCACGCACCCGGCGATGGAGCGCGCGGCGGGAGACCTCCAGCTTCTGCACCATGCGGTCCAGGTCGCCCTCGCACTCATGGAAGCAGCGGGTGATCTCCTCCGGGCTCAGGTCGCGCGCGGTCCGCAGGAGCGAGCTCTTGTCGATGAGCACGTACACGGAGGAGCGCGGGATGCCCAGCCAGTCCGCCGTGGCCTTCAAGTCCCACGCGCAGGCGCGCAGGGCCTCCAGCACCTCCTGCTCGCTCACCTCCGACGGCTTGCGCCGCGCGGGTGCGCGCGTCGCCGAAGGCACGGGCGTGTCCTCCGAGGCAGGGGCGGGCGCGTGCTCGCCCAGGGGGTGCCCGGGGATGGGCAGCGCGTCGGCGTCCAGCGACTGCTCCAGCCGCGCATCCACGCGCAGCCCGGGCAGGCCCCGGCTCCCAATCACGAGCTGCCGCGCGACATTGCGAAGCTGGCGCACGTTGCCGGGCCACGCGGAGCGCACCAGCCGCGCGGCGAGCGCCGCGGGAATCCACGGCTCCGCCCTCGCGTCCGAGGAGCTCAGCCGCCCCGCCTCGCCCGTGGACTCCAGCTCCTGGCGCGCGAAGTGGAGGAACAGCGTCGCGATGTCCTCGCGGCGCTCGCGCAGCGGGGGCACGGTGATTTCGAAGCCCGCCAGCCGGTGCAGCAGCGGGGCCTTGAAGTGGCCGTCGTGGATGCGCGCCTCCAGGTCCGCGTCCGTGGCGGTGACGAGCCGCACGTCCACGCGCACCGGGGTCTGCGCGCCCACGGGATAGACCTCCTGCGTCTCCAGCACGCGCAGCAGCGCCGCCTGGACCTCCGGAGGGGCCTCCGCCACTTCATCCAGGAAGAGCGTGCCGCCGTGGGCGGCGCGGAAGAAGCCCTCCCGGTCGCGCGCGGCGCCGGTGAACGCACCCCGCACGGCGCCGAACAGCTCCGCGGCGATGAGGTCCTTCGCCAGGGCGCCCAGGTTGACGCTGACGAAGGGGCCCGCGCGGCGAGGGCTCCGCGCATGGAGCGCTCTGGCCACCAGCTCCTTGCCCGTGCCCGTCTCGCCCCGCACCAGCACGGGGACCTGGAGGTCGGCCACGCGCAGCACGTCCTCGCGCACGCGGACGATGCCCTCGCTGTCGCCCACCATGCCCAGCCCCGCCAGCTCCGCCTGGGCACCCGCGCCGCGCACGGTGGCCTGGTGCAGCAGCAGCGCCACGCGCCCGGCGAGCACCAGCGGCACGCCCGCCACCAGCGCCTCCTTGGGGAACTCCCGCCCGCCGCGCACCGGCTCGCTGCCCACCCACACCGGCGTCCCGCCCTCCGGCACCCGCAGCCGCACGCTCCCGTCCGTCCCCGCCTCGAAGCGCACGGGGGTCCGGCTGAGGAAGGGGTCCCCCAGGGGCAGCGCCAGCACCGCGCCCGGACGGCTGAAGTCCGGCGCGTTGCGGGACAGCGCCACCGCGCGCTCTCCGGACAGCAGCCCGTCCAGCAGCAGCCGCTCCCCGATGCGCTGGGGCTGGGCGTGGCCAATGAGCGTCAACGCCGGCATCACCTGGGCGGCCTGTGACGGCGTGCCCTGGGTGCGGACGGCGGTGGTGGAGAAATCCGTGGGGTTCTTGGGCGGCATGGACGTCCCCGGCAGCCTACAACGGGCTGGCTGCCCCGGGGCCTGGCAGGCGGCGTTCTCTGGGAACCGTCCCCACGGCTGCTCGCACGGTGGGCATTGGCGGTAGGGGCGGAGGCCACGCCCGCGCCCCATCCGATGAATAGGTTTGTGACGCGTCCCGTGTGGATTTTCGAGAGAGAGCGCGACCTCCATGACTCCATCGACCTCGAACATCACCGCCTTCGGCGCCGTCCTCTTCGACCTGGATGGCGTGGTCATCGACACGACCGAGCTGCACTACCGTGTCTGGGAGGAGTTCGCCCGCGAGCGGGGCTACGTGCCCACGCGCGAGCAGCTGCTCGCCACCAACGGCCGGCGGGCCGGGGAGACGCTGCGCGCATGGTTCGGCGCGGAGCTGGATGACGAGCAGGTGGCCGTGCTCACCGACGACCGGGAGCGGGCCTTCCACCGGCTGCTCGACCACGAGCCGGTGTCGCCCGTCCCGGGCGTGGGCGCCTACCTGATGTCCCTCAAGCAGGCGGGCGTGCCCTGGGCCCTGGGCACGAGCGCCCTGGCCCAGAACGCGGAGCGGGCCCTGGAGCGCGTGGGGCTGGAGCACCTGTTCCCCGTGCGGGTGACGTCCACGGACGTGTCACGGGGCAAGCCGGATCCCGAGGTGTACCTCAAGGCCTCCGCCGCGCTGGGCGTCGCGCCGCACGCGTGCGTGGTGTTCGAGGACGCGGTGGCGGGGCTGAGGGCCGCGCGGGCGGCGGGCGCGGCGTGTGTCGCCGTCGCCACGTCGTTCCCGCGCGAGGTCCTGGTGCGTGAGCAGCCGGACTGGCTGGTGAAGGACTTCCGGGACCTGCCGCAGGCGCTGCGTCCCGGAAGCCACGGCCTCACGGCGCCGACGGCACCTCACCCGTGAGCACGCAGATGAGCGCGTCCGGGTCGCACTTCACGGGGAACAGCGGGTTGATGCCGGAGCCGCGCAGCCGCCCCGCGTCGTAGTCCGCGTACGGGTCGCACAGCGTGTCGTCCGGCAGCTTCGTCTTGCTGTTCTGGCACTTCACCACCGGCCAGATGCCCTTGACGGTGTACTCGGCGCTGCAGCCGTTCTCCGCGTAGACCAGGTCCGCGGTGAACTGCGTGCCCGGAATCTCCGGCGTGTTGTAGATGCGCAGGTTGCTCCACGCGTAGCCGTAGTCCTGCGCGGGCAGCGCGCCGCCGTCCGGCGCCGTGGACGCGGGCACCTCCAGCCGCGTGGGCGTCAGCGTCGGCACGGAGCAGAAGTGGTCCGCCCCCGGCGTCGCGGAGGCGAACGGGCCCACCGCGGTGGCGGACGCCTTCGAGTCCTCGCTCAGCCGGGACGCGAAGTCCTCCAGCAGCTTGCCCAGCCGCGCGCTGCGCACGCCCACGGTGTCGGGCGCGGCCGGGTCTTCACTGAAGAACTTCTGCAGCCCCAGCGGCTCCGGCTTGAGCCGCGCGCAGACGGTGTCCGGGTTCTGCCCGGGCTTGAGCTGATACGTCGCGGCGAACGAGCCGGTGGAGCCGTCCGACACGGCGCGAGCCACGACGCACTCGGGCTCCGGTTCACTGCCGCAAGCACCCACGGCGACGGCCGCCGCCGCGAGCCCTGCACTCACTGCCATCCAACGAAGCTTCATCGTGGGAGTCCTCATGGCTTCAAGGCCTAGAAGCTGAGCTTCGCGCCCAGGCGGATGGAGCGCGGGGCCTGGTAGGCGGTGGGCCGCTTGAAGTTGGGGTTGATGTCCGCCTCGCCAATGGGCTGGTTCGTGGCGGTGGAGATGACCTTGCAGTTCGGGTTGCCGGCGGTGAGGCAGGCGGTGAGGTCGTCCGGCTTGCCGCCCTGCTCGATGGCGTACACGCGCGTGGTGGTGAAGGTCTGGTCCACGTCCGTGTACTGCTGGAAGTTGAAGAGGTTGAACACGTCCAGGGACACCGTGAGGACGTAGTCCTTCACCAGCCGCTGGTTGAGGCCCAGGTGCCCGTCCACGCCGTGCACCCAGGGCAGCCGGCCCGCGCTGCCGCGCGGCAGGATGAACGTCTCCGAGCCGCTGCGGCGCGGGTGCGCGCCCAGGTAGTTGAGCGGCGTGCCGGAGCGCGCCCGGTAGTTGCCGCCCACGTTGATGCTGGTGCGAGGCCCCAGCACCAGCTCCTTCGCGGCGAACACCTTGAAGGAATGCGTGCGGTCCCCGGGCAGCTGGCCCTCGCGGTTGACGGTGAGCGACACCAGGTCGAAGTCGCGCGTGAGGTTGGGGGACAGCTGGCCGGTGTCCGCGCGGAACAGGCCGGAGTAGTTCCCGCGCAGGTTGGCCCAGGTGTAGCTGGCCTGGGCCAGCCACCCGTTGGTGAAGGCGCGCTGGAAGTAGAGGTTCACCGCGTCGTACTCGCGCCGGGCCAGCGGGAAGTCCGTGGAGTAGCCCTTGCCCGGGTTGCCCAGGAAGAAGGTGCTGCCGTCGTCGCGGCTCATGTCCTCGATGACGTCATTGAGGTAGCGCCGGGTGTACGTGGCGCCCAGGCGGCTCGCGGCGAAGAGCTCGTACTCACCGCCCACCACGAACTCGTCCGCGGACTGCGCGCGAATCTGGGGGTCCACCGGCACGCGGTCGCCGCCCTGCGCGTCCCACAGCTGGTTGGGGCTCTCGCGGTTGCCAATGGGCTGGCGGTTGGCGTTCTGGGTGCAGTCCCCGAGCAGCGAATCCTCACGGGAGGGCACGCACGGGGGCGAGTCGTAGGTGGCGGAGAGCAGCTGCTGCTGCGGGAAGGACAGGTCCGCCATGTCCAGGGGGACGTTCTCGAAGAAGCGCGCGTAGTTGGCGAAGAGCTTGGCGCGGCCACTCTGCGTCGGGTCGTAGATGACGCCCAGGCGCGGGGACCACTGGTTGGGCAGGTGCAGGCCCACCTCGCCGTCCAGGCCGTAGATGGTCTGCACGTCGTAGCGCAGGCCCACGTTGACGGTGACCTTGTCCATGACGGACCAGCTGTCCTGGAGGAAGCCGCCCACGGTGGTGGACGTGGAGGTGCCCTCCTTGCTGGGCAGGAACACCGGCAGGTCCGGGCCCGCCAGGTAGCCGTACTGGTTGAGGCTGAAGAAGCAGTCGCCGCCGGTGCACTCCTGCCAGGGCGTGCCGCCGGTGCGCGCGCGGTTGTTGTAGAAGCTCATCCGCTCGATGTCCGCGCCCGCCTTGAGGATGTGGTGGCCCAGGGCCTCCAGCAGGTACGTGCCCATCACCTTGCCCTGCACGCGGTCCAGGCGCTGGACGCTGATGGTGCCGGGGCCGCCGGTGGAGTAGGCCGTCACGGGGCAGCGCAGCCGCTGCTCCTCGGGCGTGGTGCCGCAGGCGCCGGCGGGGATCTGCTCGAACTCGTTGATGGTGTGGTAGCCGGGGTTGCGGGTGCGGCGCCAGGCGATGTTGGACTTCGCGGACAGGCCCTCGCCGGAGCCCAGGTCGGAGCCGTCCGACGGGAGGATGGAGTCCGCCTGGTGGTGCCAGCCGAGCGTCGCGTCCACGAGCAGCTTCTTGTCGAAGAAGGACGACGCCTGCTTCGCGACGATGTCCATGGCGCTGTTGCTGCGCCGGGTGGCGATGGATTCATAAGCGCCCTGCACGAAGCCGGTGCACGACAGGCTGGTGCACACCTCCGGCTCGCCGTCGTCGCTGAAGGCGTACTTGCCGCTGCCGCCGGAGGAGCGCGGCGTGCCGAACACGGACACGGACAGGCTGTGGTCCGGGTTGAAGTTGTAGGTGAGCTTGCCCAGGTACTGCACGCTGCGCTCGTCGGCGAAGCGGCTGGATTGGGTGCCTTCGATGGGGGTCACCTGGGAGAAGCCGGTGGTGGGGTCCTTGCGGCGCGCGCCCACGGCGGCGCAGCCGTTCTCCGGGTCCACCTCCGAGCACAGCTCGTAGCTGCTGAGCTGGCGGTCCACCTGGATGCGATTGAAGGACGGCGCGACGCCCACGTAGAACCAGAGCTTGTCCTTGAGGAGGGGGCCGCCCAGGTCGAAGCCGAAGTCGCCCAGGTTGTGGGCGCTGCCCTGCGCGGAGATGACGCTGCCCTCGCGCAGGACCTCCTTGCCGGACCGCTGGAGCGCGCCGGGCGCGTAGTTGGCGAACACGGAGCCGTGGAACTCGTTGGAGCCGGACTTGGTGACGACGTTGAGCACTCCGCCGGTGGAGCGGCCGTACTCCGGCATGTAGCCGCCGGTGATGATGTTGACCTCCTTCACGAACTCCACGGACAGGGGCGTGCCCAGCGTGCCCACGCCGGGGTCGTTCACGGACAGGCCGTCCACGACGTACTGGCTCTCAGGGGACGAGCTGCCGCTGATGCTCACCCCGTAGCGGTCCTCGGTGGCGCCGGGGGCGAGCTCCGCCAGGCCTTCAAAGGAGCGGGACGCGGAGCCCTTGGTGCCGGGGCGGATGACGGCGATGTTGCGGATGAAGTCCTGGTCCACGGTGACGCCCGCGGCGCTGGAGCCCACGTCCAGGGTGGGCGGGGAGCCGACGACCTCGATGTCGGAGCTCAGGTTGTCCGGCGCCAGCTCCGCGTTGAAGCGGATGGTGCGGTCGATTCGCAGCAGGATGCCGTCGCGGGCATAGGGCTGATAGCCCTGGGCCTCGAAGCGCAGCGTGTACGTGCCCGGCGGAAGCTGGGGGATGCGGTACAGGCCGCTCTTGTCGGTGAGGACCGTGCGCTCGCCCTGAAGCTGGGGCGAGGTGGCGGTGACCACGACGTCCACCAGGGGCTTCTTGTCGAGCGCGTTCGCCAGGGTCCCGGTGATGACCGAGTTGCCCTGGGCCCACGCCCCGGCTCCCCACAACACGACCATGAGCCACAGCCCACGGATGAAACGGATTCGTCTGGACACGTCTGCGCCCCTCCCGGCGAAGGCGGCGAACTTTGTCGCAAAACGTGAGAAATCCACCAGCTCAAATCAAAAAGACTTTGCCGGCAGAGTGGAAAATATCTGGCCCGCTGCGTCAGGTCCGGGGAGGGGGTTCAGAGGATGTTCCCGGGCTCGGAGGTGAAGAGCGCGTGGAAGAGCGTGGTCTCCGGCGGCTTCATGAGGTTGACGTGGAGCGGAACGGGCGTCTGCGCGACTTCGAGGGGGAGCGCCGTCGCGCCGTATTCGGCCTCGATGTGCCGGGCGACCGTGTCCGCGATGCCTTGCAGCTCCAGCGGGACGGGGCCGAGGAAGACCTTCGACTCCATGAGGTGCTTCCCAAGGAAGACCCGGCGAACGCAGTGCACGGTGTAGAGGGGAGCCAGGATGCTGAGGTACCCGGCGACGGTCCAGCGCGTCTGTGGACGCATCCTGTCCTGCTCCTGATGCGGGTAGACCAGCACGCAGAAGCTGGGGTTCGCCAGGCCCGGCGCGTAGTCCCAGGCATCGCAACTGGGAAGCGCTTCTCGAAGCGTCTTCACGAAGGCTCCCCAGCGGGGCCTCTCCACATTCTTCTCCTCCCAGAGGGCTTCGTAGCGAAGGTCCTCGGGGCTGGGTTCCTGACGGAAGACATAGGCCTGGTCGGAGCCCCAGTAGAGCCCCGCGATCGCGAGCAATTCATCGGCGGAAGGCGTCATGGCTTCCTGGGCTTGGATTTGAAGGTGAGCGTCGCCGGATGACACTGTTGCCTGACCCGTGAGCCGACAACGGTCGCGTCGAGCGCGGTCTTGAGGGTGTTCCTGAACTCCTCACATGCAAGACCGAGGGCTGTTACCGGGGTGGTTGAACTGAACACGGTCTGGGCCGCCAGATTGGCGCAGTTCGCCGCGATGCGCTGGGCCAGTTCCACCGGGATCGGCTCCGAGCCTTCGACCTGGAGGGGCATTCCAATTCCCAAGGAGCATCGGAAGACCTCTCCCGTGTCACGCCGTAGCGGAACATGGACACAGGCCTCTCTCCAGCCTCCGGGCCCTGGCTCTGTCTGTTCAACGACCGTGACGAACCGGAAGTTCCGGGGCTGGAGGCTCCCCTCCACCACGGTTCCACTGCCCGTCGCGCAGCCCGTGAGCAGCCACGCCAGTCCCAGGCATACCGCCCGCTTCGTCGCGTCCATGGCCTTCCCCCGGAAGGCCACCGACGTCACTTCGGAATCCTCTCAATGCTCCATCGTCTCAGGGGGCGGGCTGTCCGCTGAGCGACGCGGCTGAGTCGGCATATAAACGCCCTGATGACTTCACGCCTCGCGCTCTTCGCGGCCCTGTGCCTCGGCTCCCTTCTCTTCGGTCTGTCGATGCTGGCGACGGCGTTTCGCGGCGTCGCCGCGCTGCCGGTGACGCTGGTATTGGGCCTGAGCCTGCTGGCCCTCGTCATCGTCACCTTGCGCTTGGCGCCACGCTGGCGGAATGAGGGCGCCTTCACGCTCTCCGGCAGGGCCTGGCGGTGGCTGTCGTTGGCGGGGGCGCTGCTCTCGGGGCTCGGCGCGACGGCCTTCGTCCTCGACAAGCTCGCGCTGCCACTGCCGTTCGGCGAGTGCTTGGGCTCGAGCTGCGAGGTGTCGTACGCGCTCACGCCGCTCGTGTTCGTGTCCAGCTTCCTCGGCGGATGGCTCCTGTCCGCGGCGCTGCTGGGCGCCTACGGACTGCTGCGAGCCATCTCATCGGCCGCGGTGTGGGCCGTGGGCGTGTCCTTGGGGACTGGCGCGGGCCTGCTCTACCTGATTGTGCACATGGGACCCTAGAAGCCCTTCAGCGCTCCACCGTCGCAGGCGATGGACTGGCCGCTGATGTACGCGGCTGGCTCCGACGCCAGGAATGTCACCAGCGCCGCGAACTCCTCAGGCCTCCCCAGCCGCCGTGCGGGGATGTTCGGCGCCACCTTCTCGTCGGACAGGCCCAGGTCCTTCATCCGGTCCGTCGCGTGGTAGCCCGGCAGCGCCGCGTTCACCGTGATGCCATACGGCGCCACTTCATTGCTCAGGCTCTTCACCAGCCCCAGCAACCCCGCGCGCAGGCCGTTGGACACCGTGAGGTTGCTCATCGCCTCGCGCGCCGCCGTGGACGTCACCAGCACGATGCGGCCCCAGCCCTGGGCCTTCATTCCCGGCAGCGCTTCTTGAATCGCATCCACCGTGGCCAGCCACAGGCTCTGGAACCCTGTCTGCCATTGCTCCACCGTGATGGACTCGAAGCCTCCGGACGGCGGGCCTCCCGCGTTCACCACCAGCACGTCCAGGCCGCCCAGCTTCTGCGTCACCTCGCGCACCAGCCCGCGCGCGGCCCCGGGCTGCGTCAAGTCACACGGCACCGCGAGCGCCGCGCCCAGTTCCTTCGCCGCCTTCTGGAGCTTCTCCCCGCCGCGCGAGGACACCGCCACCGTCGCGCGCTCCTTCACCAGCGTGTCCGCGATGGCGCGCCCCAGCCCTGACGACGCGCCCGTCACCAGCGCCCGCCTACCCTTCAAGCCGAAATCCATCCGCGTGCTCCTCCATGAAAGGGGTCAGCCGGCCGCGAATCAGCTTCGCCGCCAGGTCCAGGTCCACGTCGTCCGGCCGCTTCAAGCCCTTCGCCAGCTCCGACACGATGCCGCCCGCGATGGCGCCCACGCCGTACGCCAGCCGGTAGGGCACCCGGCTGAAGCTCACCAGCGTGTAGCGGCTGACGAACTCGCCCGGGAACGCGTTGAGCAGCACCTTCTCCACGCCCTTCTCCAACAGGAAGCGCGGATCCGCCGTGCTGTCGCGCATCTCGATGAAGTTCTCCACCGCCATGTCCGCGATGGCGTCCGCGTTCGTCTTGCGCAGCCGCTCGAACTCACTGAACGCCGCCGCCCAGTCCGTCTGCTTCGACAACAGCGCGTCCAGCACCACGCAGTCCTCGAAGCCGCAGTTCATCCCCTGGCCGTAGAACGGCACGATGGCGTGCGCCGCGTCTCCCAGGAGCAGCGTGCTTCCTCCCGCGTGCCACGGCGCGCACTTCACCGTCACCATCTGCCCGGTGGGCCGGGAGAAGAACTCCTCCACCAGCCCCGGAATCATCGCCTTCGCGTCCGGGAACTGTTCCTGGAAGAACGCCTCCAGCGCGGCGGGCGTCTGGAGCGAGGCGAAGCTCACCGGCCCCTCCCACGGCAGGAACAGGGTGCACGTGAAGCTGCCGTCTTCATTCGGCAGCGCGATGAGCATGTACGTGCCGCGCGGCCAGATGTGCAGCGCGTGCTTCTCCATCTGGAAGCGCCCGCCCTCGCCCGGCGGAATCGTCAGCTCCTTGTAGCCATGCCCCAGCGTCTGTGAGTCCGCCTGCGCTTGCAGCGCCTGCCGCACCGCCGAACCCGAGCCGTCCGTGCCGAACACCACCGCGTCGCGCACCTCGCGCGTCACGCCCGTGGCTTCATCCAGCACCGTGAGCGCCCCCGCCGCCGGATCCGCCTGCGTCACCCGCTGACGGAAGCGGATGGACACGCGGCCCGTGGCTTCCGCCTGCGTCATCAGGAACGTGTTCAGCCAGCCGCGCGAAATGGAATTGATGTGCTGCGAGTCATCCTTCCCATACGGCTGGAAGGCCAGCTCGCCCTTCACCGGGTGGATGACCCGCCCGCGCATGGGGATGGCGTGCTTCAGCGCCTCCTCCTCCAGGCCCACCTGCCGCAAGGCGTGCAGGCCGCGCGTGGAGATGGCCAGGTTGATGGAGCGCCCCGCGTCCAGCGTCTCGCGGCGCATGTCCGCCCGGCGCTCCAGCACCTCCACCGTGTGACCCCGGCGGGCCAGGTACAGCGAGAGCAGCGACCCCACCAGGCCCGCTCCCACCACCGTCAGCTTCGACTCATTCGAGGGCATGGGCCTCCAGCGCCTTCACGAAGCGGAAGACGTCCAGGTACGTGTTGTAGAGGGGCGTGGGCGCGGCGCGGATGATGTCCGGCTCGCGGAAGTCGCAGATGATGCCGGCCGCGGACAGCCGCTGGAGCAGCCGCTTCGGCTCGCCCTTGAAGCGCAGGGACAGCTGCGCCCCGCGCTGCTTCAGGTCCCGCGGCGTGGTGATGGAGACGTAGCCCGCGGGCAGCCGGTCCAGCAGGAACTCCATGTAGCCCGTCAGCTGGTCGCTCTTCTGGCGCAGGGCCGCCATCGTCGCCCTGTCGAACAGCTCCAGCGACGAACGCAGCGCCGCCAACTGGAAGATGGGCGGGTTGGACAGCTGCCACCCCTCCGCGCCCGGCAGCGGGTCGAAGGTGGGGCCCATCTCGAAGCGCGTGGCCTTGTTGTGTCCCCACCAGCCCTCGAAGCGCGGCAGCTGGGGTGAATGCGCGTGGCGCTCGTGCACGAACACGCCGCCCAGGCTGCCCGGCCCGCCGTTGAGGTACTTGTACGAACACCACACCGCGAAGTCCGGCCCGTCGTCGTGCAGCGACAGCTTCAGGTTGCCCGCCGCGTGCGCCAGGTCGAAGCCCACCTTGCAGCCCTGCGCGTGCGCCACGCGCGTAATCTCGCGCAGGTCGAACGCCTGTCCGGTGAGGTAGTTCACGCTGCCCAGCATCACCAGCGCGAGCTCCTTCCCGTGCCGCTCGATGGCCTCCAGGATGTCCTCGGAGCGCAGCGTGTCCTCGCCCTCGCGGGGCATCAGCCGGACGATGGCCTCCTTCGGGTCGTAGCCGTGGAAGCGCGCCTGCGACGCCACCGCGTATTGGTCCGACGGGAAGGCGCCGCCTTCAATCAGGATTTTGAAGCGCTCCCGCGTGGGCCGGTAGAACGACACCATCATCAGGTGCAGGTTCACCGACAGGGTGTTCATCACCACGACCTCAATGGGCTGCGCGCCCACCACCCGCGCCACCATGTCGGTGAGCTGCTCGTGGTAGGGCAGCCACGGGTGGCGGCCGTGCACGTGGCCCTCCACGCCCAGCCGCTCCCAGTCCTCCATCTCCATCTGCACGTACTTGCGCGCCTTGCGCGGCTGTAGCCCCAGCGAATTGCCCGCCAGGTAGATGGTCGGCGCGCCGGAGGGGGCCGGAGGGAAGAGGAACTCGTCGCGCAGGGGCCTCAGCGGATCCGCTGCGTCCAGGCCGTAGGCGAACACATCGGTGTTCTCGTAGACAGGGGCCGTCATGGTGCGAAGTCCTCGTGCGAGCGCCCCAGCCACTCCAGGGCATTGCGGGAGAGCAGCCGCTCGCGCACGGAAGGCGCCAGGTCCGTCAGCGACTCGATGAGCGTGCCGGGCCGCTCCTCGCCCAGCGGGAAGGGGTAGTCACTGCCCAGCGCCACCTTGTCCGCGCCGAACAGCTTCACGATGGAGCGCAGCGTCTCCGCGTCGTGCACCAGCGAGTCCACCCAGAACCTCCCCAGGTAATCGCGCGGCGCGACGGGGTTGTCCACGGCCACCAGGTCCGGGCGCACTTCGAAGCCGTGCTGGATGCGGCCCAGCGTGCCCGGGAACGCGCCGCCGCCGTGCGCGAACGCAATCCGCAGCTTCGGCAGCCGCTCCATCACCCCGCCGAAGATGAGCGAGCAGATGGCCAGCGACACCTCCGCCGGCATCCCCACCAGCCACGGCAGCCAGTACTTCGTCATCTTCGCCTCACCCATCATGTCCCACGGGTGCACGAAGACGGCCGCGCCCAGGTCGCTCGCCGCCTGGAAGAAGGGGAAGAGGGCCGGGTCGGACAGGTTCAAGTCATTGACGTGGCTGCCAATCTGCACGCCCGCGAACCCGAGCGTGCGCACGCAGCGCTCCAATTCCTTGACCGCCAGGTCGGTGGATTGGAGCGGCACCGTGCCCAGGCCCACGAAGCGCCTGGGCGCCGTCGCCACCGCGCCTGCCAGGTGGTCGTTGAGGAAGCGCGCCACCTCCAGGCCGTCCTGCGGCTTCGCCCAATAGCTGAACAGCACCGGCACCGTGGACAGCACCTGCACCTGGACGCCGTGCGCGTCGCACTCGGTGACGCGCTGCTTCGGGTCCCAGCAGTTGCTCTCAATCTCGCGGAAGAACTTCCCGTCGTCCCGCAGCATCCGCGCGCGGCAGGGCGCGTGGTGGTCCAGCGTGATGAAGCCGCCGTAGCCGAAGCGCTCGGCGAAGCGGGGGAACTCCGCGGGGAGGAGGTGCGTGTGGATGTCGACCTTCACTTGGGCGCACCACCCCGCGTCACCTTCGTTCCGCACTTCTTGCATGTGCAGTGGTCGGGGTTGCCGTAGAAGTGCTCGAACACCGGCGGCAGCTGCGTCACCAGGTTGGTGACGTGCAGCGACTCCTCATAGAGCTTCTCGCCGCACTTCGGGCACAGCCACAGGAAGGAATCCAATTCCTGCGGCTGGCGGCGGCGCTCCAGCACCAGCCCGATGGTGCCCGCGGGCCGCTGCGGCGAGTGCGGCACCTTGGGCGGCAGGAGGAAGATTTCGCCCTCGCGGATGGGGATGTCCTGCACCTGCCCGTCGTCAATCACGCGCAGGGTGATGTCGCCCTCCAGCTGGTAGAAGAACTCCTCGCCCTCGTTGACGTGGAAGTCCGTGCGCGAGTTGGGCCCGCCCACCACCGTGACCATGAAGTCCCGGTCCGCCCACACCTGCTGGTTGCCCACGGGCGGCTTGAGCAGGGGGCGGTGCTCGTCGATCCACTTCTTGAAGTTGATGGGAGTCAGTCGGCCCATGTCACTCGTCTCCAATGGTGGCGATGCACTTGAGTTCAATCGCGATGGGCGTGGGCAGCGCGTTGATTTCCAGCGTGGTGCGGCACGGCGGGTTGTCCTTGAAGTACTCCGCCCACAGCCGGTTGTACGTGGGGAAGTCCCGCTTCATGTCCGTGAGGTACACCGTCACGTCCACCAGCCGCTCCCACGACGAGCCCGCGTCCTCCAAGATGTAGCGCACGTTGCGGAACACGGAGTGGACTTGCGTCTCGATGTCGTACGAGACGATGTTCCCCGCCGCGTCCAGCTCCACGCCTGGAATGGCCTTGCTGCCGCGCTCGCGCGGGCCCACGCCGGAGAGGAACAACAAGTTCCCCACACGGCGCGCGTGGGGGTAGAGCCCCACCGGCTCCGGGGCCTTCTTCGAATCGATCCGCTCGCCAGCGCTCACGTGTCGCTCTCCAAAGCTCAAAGCTTGATGCAGACGTTCTTGGGCTCGGTGAAGAAGCGCAGCGCGTCCCAGCCGCCCTCGCGGCCCACGCCGGACTCCTTCACCCCGCCAAACGGCGTGCGCAGGTCGCGCAGCATCCAGGTGTTCACCCAGACGATGCCGCTGTGCAGCCGGGACGCGAACCGGTGCGCGCGCGCCAGGTCCTTCGTCCACACGCTGCCGGCCAGCCCGTAGCGCGTGGAGTTGGCCCACGACAGCACCTCCTCCTCGTCGTCGAAGGGCATGAGGGTGGCCACCGGGCCGAAGATCTCCTCCTGGTTCGTGCGGCACGTGGGCGCCAGGCCCTCCACCAGCGTGGGCTCGATGAACCAGCCGTTCGCGCAGCGGCCGGGCACGCTCGCGCGCTGGCCGCCGGTGAGGAGGTGGCCGCCCTCCTGCTTCGCGAGCGCGATGTAGCCCATCACCTTCTCGAAGTGCTCGTGCGACACCAGCGCGCCCTGGTCCGTGCCGTCCACCAGCGGGTCGCCCACCTTGAGGGCCCGGGTGCGCGCGACCAGCGCCTCCTTGAAGCGCGGATACAGCGAGCGCTGCACGAAGATGCGCGGGCCGCACAGGCAGATCTGCCCCTGGTTGGCGAACGACGAGCGCAGCGTGGTGGCCAGCGCCTCGTCGAAGTCGCAGTCCGCGAAGATGACGTTGGGGTTCTTGCCGCCCATCTCCAGGGACAGCTTCTTGAACGCGGGCGCGGCCACGCGGGCGATCTCCGCGCCCGTGCGCGTGCTGCCGGTGAAGGAGATGGCGCTGACGTCCGGGTGGCGCGTGAGCGGCCCGCCGACGTGAGGCCCCAGGCCGTGCACCAGGTTGAGCACGCCCGGCGGCAGCCCCGCGTCGCGGCACACCTGCGACAGGAGGAAGGCCGTCATCGGCGTCACCTCCGACGGCTTGGCCACCACGCAGTTGCCGGCCGCCAGCGCGGGGGCGATCTTCCACGTGAGCAGGTACAGCGGCAGGTTCCACGGCGAGATGCAGCCCACCACGCCCAGCGGCGAGCGCAGCGTGTAGTTGAGCGCCACGCCGTCCATGGGGTGCGCTTCGCTTGCGAACTGCGTCGCCGCGTCCGCGAAGAACTCGAAGTTGAGCACGCTGCGCGGGATGTCCACCGTGCGGGCCACCGACAGCGGCTTGCCCGTGTCGATGGACTCCGCCCGAGCGAAGGCGTCCAGGCGTTCGTGGATGAGCCCCGCGATGCGGCGCAGGTGCCGCGAGCGCTCCATCGCCGGCAGGGCGGCCCACGCGGGGAAGGCCCGGCCCGCGGCCTCCACGGCGGACTGCACGTCCACCTCGCGTGAATCCGGCACGTGCGCATAGAGCTGGCCCGTCGCGGGCTCCGGCTTGTCCAGCCACTGGCCGCCCTCCGCGGGCACCAGCTCACCACCGATGTAGTTGAGGACCTTCTCCAAGGCGCGCCCTCCTCAGGGAGACGCGGCAATGTATGTCGCGGCCGTCCGCCGCCTCCAGGATTCCGAACAGTCGGCGTCGGATGGCGCTCGCTTGCGCGGCCGTCTGTCTCCCAGCGTCTCCGGGACCCGCTCCCCAGGTGAATCCTTGGTGGAATTGCGGGCCGGGCATGGAAAAGATTCGCGCATGAGCTCGACTGTGGATGTAGCAGCCCTGGCTGGAATCCTGGACGCGGCGCGGCGCGAGCGGCGAGAGGTGCCGCCCCTGTCGCACGCGCACCCGACCCTGACCGTGCCGGACGGCTACGCGGTGCAGGCGGAGGGCATCCGGCTGCGCGAGGCGCAGGGCGAGCGGGTGGTGGGCCTGAAGATGGGCTTCACGTCGGAGGCGAAGCGCCAGCAGATGAACCTGGGCTCGCCCATCTTCGGCGTGCTCACGGACCGGATGCGCGTGCAGCCGGGCGGCGTGGTCAGCGTGGGCGCGGGCATCCACCCGCGCATCGAGCCCGAAATCGCCTTCCGCACCTCGAAGGAGCTCAAGGGCACCGTGACGCGGGATGAGGTGCTGGACGCGTGCGACGCCGTCTTCGCGGCCATGGAGGTCCTGGACTCGCGCTTCGTGGGCTTCAAGTACTTCAGCCTGCCGGACGTGGTGGCGGACAACGCGTCGTCGTCGCTGTTCGTGCCGGGCACCCTGGAGCGCGCCCCGCGCGAGCTGGACCTGACGAAGCTCCAGATGCGCATGGAGGTGAACGGCAAGGTGGAGGGCGAGGCGCGCTCGGACGCCATCTCTGGCGACCCGGTGGTGTCCCTCATCCAGCTGTGCGCGCTGCTCGCGGAGCGCGGCCAGGTGCTGCCCGCGGGGAGCCTGGTGCTGTCCGGCGCGGCCACCGCCGCGTACCTGATGAAGCCCGGCGACCACGTGCGCCTGACCGTGGACGGGCTGGGCACGGTGGAGGTCACCGCGGGGGAGTAGGCCTCAGTACAGCAGGCCGTCCTTCGGCTGGAGCGGCGGAGGCAGCTCGGCTTCGCCCAGCATCTGCCGCAGGTTGATCTCGATGGTGCGGCACAGCGCCGTCATGGGCGTGTCGCTGACGGCGTCCTCGAAGGGGTTCTCCACGTCGCGGCCCACCGCGTCCAGGGCGATGAAGAGGAACGCGATGATGGCGGTGACGAGCGGCGTGAGCACGCCCAGGTCCGCGACGACGCCCAGGGGCAGCATGGCCAGGTAGGCGCGCACCATGGCGTGCGGGAGGATGTCGTACTGGCGGGGCAGGGGCGTGTTCTTGATGCGCTCGCACGCGCCCAGGTAGTTGGTGAGCTCCGTGAGCGTCTCGTCCATCGACACGCGCATGTAGACCTTCTCCGGGTGCTCGATGTCGCTGTAGATGCGGCGCATGCGCGTGCCCATCCACAAGAGGATGGCGGCGGGCACGTTCTGCTCCACGCGCAGCGCCTCCAGCACGGACGGCCGGAAGAACGGGGTGATTTCCGGGAAGGGGTCCTGTCGCCGCAGGTGGCAGCGCAGCGCGTTCACGAAGCCTATCTGCGCGTAGACGAGCTCGCGCGCGTCCTCGGTGATGCCCTCGAACATGCTGGTGATGCCCCGGGGGGTCTCCACGCCCGGGTGGAGGAACGTGGCCAGGTTCGCGCGGGGCGCGCTCGGGCCGCGCAGGTCGCGCGCGTGGCCGAACTGGTCGCGCACCGCGCCGTCGCCCACCTTGGACCAGGCGGGCGCCAGCGCGGGCCCCTCCGGCTGCACGGCCACCTGGACCAGGCGGGAGGCGGCGGAGGGCGTCTCCGGGGTGCCGTCGCTGCGCTGGGCGCGGGGCGCGGGCAGGAAGGTCAGCACCTGCCGGGCGAGTGTCCGCGACGCGTTCACCAGCCCGCCCCAGATGGTGCGCGCCTCCCACCAGCGCTCGTAGGCGGAGTTGTTGCGGAAGCCGAGCAGCACGCCCAGCGCCGCGGCCAGCAGCGTCACCGGCAGCGCCGGCACCGACAGCCACCTGGCGTCCAGCGCCTCGTAGCCCAGGGAGATGGCCAGCGCGAGGGCGATGTGGACGACGACAGGGCGCCCCGTGTAGCGAAGGATGATCCGCCAGGACAGCATCCGACCGACGATCATCTCGCGGGGCTCCCCTGCATCGCATGTGCTGCGTGAGGAGCTGGATGTAGTGATGCCCCCGAGGCGCGGCAATGCGCCGCGTCACCATCGCGCCCTCCGTCCGGCTGGAAGTCTCCTCCGCACGCCAGGGGAGCGTGCGGAACCGGACGGATGGACGCGTGCTCCCGTCAGGCCCGCGACTTGGAGAAGACGATGCTCGCGCCCGTCCCCGGCACCGTCACGGTGAAGGTGCGCTCCACGGTGGCCAGGCCGTTGCCGCCGCGCGACGCCAGCTCCAGGAAGAACGCGCCCGTGGCCTTCAGGTGGAAGGACTGCGCCCACGACTCGGACAGCGCCTTGAACGCGCCCTTGAAGACGGACGGCGAGCGCTGCTCGTGGTTGCGCAGGTCCAGCAGGCCCGCGCGCAGGTCGCGCCACTTGGACACGGTGCCGGGGTTCTTCTGGATGACCTCCGCGAACGTCAGCATGCCGTTGCCCAGCTGCCCTTCGCTGTACGCGAAGTGCCCGACGAGCGGGTTGTTCTTCAGGGTCGCGGCGGCCGTCCTGGCGGCGTCGGCGGCGGACCAGTTCTGCTCCAGGTACGCCTTCCACAGGGGGGCGTAGATGGTCTCCCGCACGGCGGGCCGGTCGCGGCACGGCACGCCGTACCAGGGCAGGGCCCGGGCCAGCGCGCGAGCGAAGGCGGCGTGAGCGTCCGGGTCCGCCGCGCGGGTGATGACGTCGCGCAGCGTCCGGTTGTCCAGCTTCAGCTCCACCCGCGTTTCAAGCTCCTTGCCTCCGGAAGCATCGCGGATGCGCTTGAGGACCTCCTCCTCTTCTGCGTCATCCAGCGCGCCCCAGACGATGGCCTCGTCCACGGCCTGGCGCAGGTCGTGGTCCGACAGCTTGCGAGCGTCATGGGCCAGGAGCAGGTACAGGCCCAGGTCGAAGTCCGCCACGGTGGGCGACTTGCGGAACTCCGCCATGTCCGCCTTGAAGTCCGCGGTCCAGTGCATGTACGGCGTGAGCAGCGTGCCCTTGTAGCTGCGCACGCCCAGGAACGAGACGCGCTGGGGCGACTCCTTCTCCAGGCTGTTGCGCTGCACCACCTGGGTGAGCTCGCGCGTGTCGCTGCCGCCCAGCGCCCACTTGCCCAGCTTCAGGGCGAAGCCCCAGGCCTTGGACTCCTTGTTGACCTCCTTCAGCAGGCACTGCTCCAGCGCCATGCCTTCGGACTGCATGCGCTGCATCGCGCTGTCCATCCGCCCGGACACCAGCAGCGGGTGCAGCGTGCGGGCCTGGGCGTCGGTGCACACGGCGGACAGGAGCGTGGTCTGCTCGCGCAGGCGCAGGTACTCGTAGCGGAAGCCCGCCTCGAACTTGGACTCGGCCAGGGCCTGGACGCGCGTGCGCACGTCCGCGCGGAGCTTCTCCCACTGCGTGCGCAGCGCCGTGGTGTTGGCTTCCAGCTCCCCGAAGCCCAGGCGGTCCAGGATGATGCGCAGGACCTTCGTCTCGTTCTCCGACAGCTTGTGCGCTTCCAGCTTCGTCATCAGGGAGTCGAACTCGGACAGCGGCACCGACAGGAGCCCTTCGAGCACGTGCTCCACCTGCGAGACGACGGCGGCCGGGTCGGTGAGGCTGGCCTCCACGTGCAGGCTGGCTGTCACGCCCGCCTCGCGCGCCACCACCTTCTTCACCTGCACGCGCACCTGACCGGCAGCGGGGCGGGAGAAGACGACGGCGTAGTCGTCCACCACCTTCACCCTGGCGGACACGGTGGCGCCTGCCTTGGCCTCGAAGGCGACCATCGTGCTGGCGGACAGGAGCTTCGTCAGCGTCTGGAGGTTGGACGTGTAGACGTCCGTCCAGTCCAGCGTCGCGGTGACGGACAGCTCGCCGCGCGCCTGGAAGGCGATGGCGTCACCCACGCCCAGCTTGTCCAGCGACGACGTGAGCAGGGGCAGCCGCAGCTCCGGCGCGTCCTTCTTCAGCGCGGCGCGCGCGTTCGTGTCCTGCGTGTGCCGGTGGTAGTCCGCCAGCAGCACGCGCACGTCGCCGTTGGCCGCGAGCGCCACGTAGGGCAGCGGGAAGCCGACGTCCGCCTTCACGCGCGCCTCCACGCCGTACTTGAGCCACGCCTGGTCGCCGCCATGGACGAGCGCCGGTGCCAGCTGCGTCGCCGCGTCGCCGGGGGCCTCGCCCACCACGCCCGCCGCGTCCACGTCCGCCGGGGCGTCATAGCCTTCCACGAAGCCGCGAGCGGACACGTCGAACGCGAACGTCAGGGGGCCCAGCTTCTCTCCCGCGGGCAGCGCATAGCTGGCGGTCGGCAATTCCACGCGGATGTCCGAACCCTTGAGCGGCGCATCCGGCAGCACCTTCGACACTTCGTCCAGCAGCACCAGCTTCCACGACATGACGGCTCCCTCCCCGACGTCCACGGAAAGACCGCATCCTACATCGCCGGTCCGACGTGGGAGGCCGGACGTGAAGCGGGCGCGAGCGACCCACCAGGGAGTCGCCCGCGCCAGCCGAGGCGCGGAAACCTGTCCGACAGTCGGACAGGTTTTGGAGGACCGGGTCCGGCGGGAGGCTCAGGGGATCATCTGGCGGGTCAGCGTCGCCGGGCACGGTGAAGCGGCCGGACGCGTCGGCGGTGACCTGCTTGGGCGCGGCGGTGAAGGCCTCCCCCGTCACGTCCGCGAAGGCGTCACCCACGTGCCACGCGCGCTGGTTGGGGACGACGGAGACCTCCACGGTCTCACCGGCCTGGAAGCCGGAGCCCGTCACGTACAGGTCCCCGCGTCCCGTCTCGTGCGCGTTGAGCAGACAGCCCGAGGACGTGGACGGATACACGCGCGCCGGAGCCTCCACGCGGATGGGGAGCAGGAAGGACGCGACGGGGTCACCCACGGTGAGCAGCACGAAGGGCCATGCGAAGCGCTTCATGGAACCTCGGAGGGGGAGGGAACGACTCCGTACGGAGCATCGTGGAACCGTGCACTCGCGGTGCCATGCGGGTGGACGGTTCCCCTCGGAGGGACGGTGGCTGACGCTGTGGCCTCCGGCGTCACAAGCCGTGACGGCCGCGGCTACAGCGCCACCGGCTCAGGGCACGTCGTGGGCCTGATGGAGCGCGGGCGCGCCGTCCGCCTTCACCACCAGCGGGTCGGGCATCAGCCCCTGGACGCACGAGCGGATGCTGACCCGGGTTTCATCCACGGGCTCCAGCACCAGCGACGTCGTCCGCGTGGGGAGCGCGCGCGGCCACTGGCCCTTCTCCGCGCGGGCCACGTCGACCTCCGCCAGGGCGATGAGCGCCTCGGAGCGCAGCGCGCGCAGCTCCAGCGCTTCCAGGTCCTCGGGCGACAGGCGCACCGACGGGGCCTCCGCCTGACGGAAGTACTCCCCGGCCTTCCGGGCCTCCAGGGCCGCCAGCGAGCGGCGGCGCTCCTCGGCCGGTTGATCCGCCACGGCGAGGAGGCGGTCCGCGTCCTCCACCCACTGACGCCACTGGAGCCGGCGCGACAGGGCCGAGGGCTGCCCGGGTGCGTCGGACCACGTGGGCGGCAGCGCGGCGCGGGTGTCTTCGGAGAGCAGGTCGCGGAAGGCGTGGAGCTGCGCGGCGACGGACTCCTCGTGCAGCGTCAGGGACACCGGCGGGAAGCCCTCGTGCAGCCGGGTGAGCTGCGAGATGGCCTGGCGCTTGCGGGACAGGGAGGCCGCGTCGATGGCGTCCGTGCAGGGCCGCCACATGCGTGCATATCCGGCCGCGGACAGCCGCTGTCCCACGAGCCCTCCGCCCAGGGCCAGCTCCCGGCTCAGCGCGAGCGTGTCCAGGCACGTGTCCACCGCCGGATCCGCTTCACCCCGTGAGACGAGCCGCCGCGTCTCCAGCGCCGCGTCCTCCACCACGTGGCGAAGCGCGTGGATCAGCGCGTCCCGCCTCGACACCTCCGGACCGGCCAGGGGACGCAGGTCCTCTGGAAGGCCGCCGGACTCCGCGTGGGTGGCGGCGAGCACCTGCCGCAAGAGAGGCATGCCCTGCTCCAGGGCTTCAAGGCGGGAGGCGGGGAGGTCCGTCACAGGAGCGCGCCCCTCCATCACGGCCTCCAGGGTCGCGGCCTCCGCCGCGCTGGAGGCCGGCGTCGCGCGAGCCCGCTGGAGCAGCTTGGGCAGGAGCGGAACCATCGCGTCCCCGAAGGTGCCGGGCCGCGTGGCGGTGAGGTGCGCCGGACGCGGGTGCTCCGCGTGCGTCAGCGTGTTCACCTCACGCAGCAGCCGCTGCTCCAGCGCGTCGGTGCGCAGGTGCTGATGCGCCAGCGCCCCGAGGCTCACGAGGACGGACAGGGACACGCCTCCCATGAGGGCGGGGAGGGGGCGCTTCAGTGCCATCGGGACGGGACTCCAGGAGGGGGACCTGGAATCTCGCACGAAACGCCGCGACCCCAACAGCCTCCCACGGAGTGGGCCGTTGGCTGGCGAGCAGGAGGCCCACCTTCAGGTCATGGCGCCTGTCAGGTCCTCTACCGGGCAGGCACACCCGACCGGCGCAGCAGGAGGTCCGCCAGCTCGCGCGCCTGCGCGCGGATTTCCGGCACCGCCGTGGTTTCCCACAAGTCCCCCCGCCGCGTCGGACCCAGCGTGAAGAGGTGGGCGGAGGGCTGCCCGCGCGCGTCCAGCACCGCGCCGTCGGGCGCCGTCGCCAGCCCCATGCCCAGCGCGTCCGCGCGGGCCTGTCCCGCCTCCAGCAGGCCGCGGAGGACGGGCTGGCCGCGCGACGCCGGATTCGACTCAGGCCCGGTGCAGTTGATGACGTGCTGCACGCGCAGCACCTGGGGCTCGCGCTCGCCCCGGTGGCGTATGCGGACCGCCACCGCGTCCGGCTCCAGCTCGAAGCCCAGCACGCGACCCGAGTGGAGCACCAGCCGTCCCTCGCGCCGCCACGCGTCCATCGCGTCGTGGATCTCCGGGGCCATGCGGTGGCGGTGCACCTCCCAGTACGCCCTCAGGTGGCGCAGGAACCGCCGCCGCTCCGGATCCGAAAGCCGCTGCCACAAGGGCGTCGTCACCGGCCGCAGCGAGTCCACCGCCGCGCGCCAGTCCGCGCCCGCCGCCGCCTGCGCGTCGACCTCCTGGCGCATCGTGCGCAGCACGTCGCGGACGCGCAGCGTGCTGAACGGCACCACGCTCTGCGCGGAAGGGGACGCGGCCTGCGTGGCGGTCTCCGCGTCGCGACAGCGGTCCATCTCCCGGCGCACCGAGCGCAGCAGCTCGCGGATGCGCAGGGGCTCCGCCGCCGCGGGCGTCTTCGCGCCGTGCGCGCGGTGCGGGTGCGGCAGCAGGCCATGGCGGGACAGCGCGTGCACCGGGCCCTGATGACCGCGCTCGCCCAGCGACAGCACCGTGTCCACCATGGTGAGCGCCGTGCCGATGAGCAGCACCGACTCACCGGCGCCGATGCCCTCCAGCGCCCCGGGCACCCACGGCGAGCGGTGGTAGTGCGCGCTCGCGTACAGCCCGCCGTCCGGCACGCGCAGGTCCGCGGGCATCGCGTTGCCCAGCGCCAGCACCGCGCACTTCGCCTCCAGGCCCTGGCCGCTCGCGAGCGACACCTTCACGCCGTCCGCGGTGTCCACCACCGCGGTCACCTCGTCGCGCGGCGTCTCCAGCCGCACGCCCGGCGCGGCCCTGGCGGCGGCTTCCTTCAGCACGAACTCCAGGTACTGGCCGTAGCGGCGGCGCTCGGCGAACGCGGACGGCGGCGTGTCCGGCGCCTCCAGGCGCAGCCAGCGCAGGAAGTGCTCCGGGTCGTCGATCCAGGCGCTCATGCGGCCCGCCGGCACGTTGAGCAGGTGCCGCGCGCTGGTGGTGGAGTACGCGACCCCCCGTCCCAGGCGCTCCCCCCGCTCCACGAGGGCCACGCGCAGGGGCGAACGGGCGCCTCGCAAGAGACAGGCCGCCAGCAGCGTTCCGCTGGCGCCCGCGCCGATGATGATCACGTCCTGCCGGGAGTTCACCGCGCGATTCTAGGGCCGGCCCCCCCGGATGCCATCCCTCCCGAGCGTCATCATCCGCTCGGACTGTCCGTCGGCCCACGGCCCCCGACCCTCCGGACCCACCTCCGGAACCCACTTGGGACGTCGGGGCCCGGCGGACCTCAAACCGCCTGGCGCGCCCCGGGCCGCACGGGGAGGGACGGGGCAGGGGGCGCGACCGCCAGCCGCTCCCCGATGCGGGTCAGCCCCTCGCCATCACGAGCGCGCGCATGCACCCGCGGATAGTCCGCGAACGCGGTGCCCAGCCACCGGTCCAGCACCACGGTGTAGAGGCCGTAGTGCCCCTGGTAGCGCGCGTGGTGCAGCGCGTGAAACGTGGGGGTGAAGAAGACGCGGCCCACCCAGGACGTCACGAAGCGCTTCGGCAGCCACTCCGTGTTGCCATGCCCGAACGCGTTGAGGACGTAGTTGGTCAGCATGTAGGCCAGGACGCCCACCTGCGAGCCCGGCATCAGGTGCATGGCCGCGAAGTGCAGGCCGAGCCCGCCCGTCATCAGCACCACCCGCTCCACCACGGAGAACGACAGCGCGGTGAGCGGCTCCGTCACCTGCGCCACGTGGTGCTGCGCGTGGAAGCGGTAGAAGCGCGGCAGGTGCAGCAGCCGGTGCGTCACGTAGAACCACACCTCGAAGCCCACGAACATCCACGCGTACGACCACAGCGCCGTGGACAGGCTGAACGGCGCCATCAGCGGCCCGGCGAAGGCGCGGAAGGCGCCGATGAGCACCGCGTCCGTCAGCACCACGCCCGCCGCCGCCAGCGCCTCGCTGCGCAACTGCCCCTTCGCCAGCTCCCGCCGGTACACCCGGAAGCGCGCCGCCAGCCGCGTGCGCCACACCAGCCAGCCGCCCGCCACCGTCAGCAGCTTGAGCGTCCCGGAGATGAGCAGGACGAGCAGGAACACCCTCGGCAGCGACGGATTGTCGGGCAGCAGCATCTGCATCACGGACCTCGCGAAGGCCAGCACACCCCATGGATAATGCCCGTCCCCAGCTATTGTCAAATCTGACAATAGCGCGGGCGCGTTGAACGGAGGGCTCCGGTGGCTAGGATGCGCCGCGATGGCATCCAAGCGTCCCCAGGGCCGCGCTCCGGCCCGGCGCACCTCCGCCCCCCGTCGTCCCGCGAAGCCCGCCGCGTCCCGGAAGCGGCGCACCCCGGAGGAGGCGCGCGAGGCCATCCTCCAGGCCGCCGAGCCGCTGCTCGTGGAGCAGGGGCCGGACCGGGTGGGGCTTCAGGCGGTGGCGAAGGCGGCGGGGGTGAGCCACGCGCTCGTCACGCACTACTTCGGCACCTACGAGGCCCTGGTGCGCGAGGTGCTCCTGCGCCGCAACGAGCTGCTGGCCGCGTCCTTCCGGGAGCACCTGCTCGCGATGGACGCGCCGCCCAGCGCCGGGGTGCTGCTGGAGCGCTTCTTCACCGTGGTCGAGCAGGGGCAGCACAGCCGGCTGATGGCGTGGGCGCTGCTCACCGGCCGCGCCGAGCACATGCCGCTCGTGCGCGCGCAGGGCCTGCGGCTCTTGGCGGACGCGCTGGAGTTCCAGGCAGGCCGCGTGGCCCAGGCGCAGGGCACGCCGCCGCCCTCGCGCGACACGGTGGACATGACGCTGCTGGTGGCGCTGTGCGCGTCGCAGTGGTTCCTGCTCGCGCGACAGGTGCTGCTGCCCGTGATGGGCCGTCCGGCGGACGCCGCGTCGGACGCGCGGTTCCGCGAGGTGCTCGGCGGGATGCTCCAGGGAGCCCTGGGGATGAAGCCGCCCGGCGAGGGTTGATCAGGTCCAGTCGGCCTGCGAGCGCTGCGCCTGCACGAAGGCGCCCGCCACCGGCAGGGTCACGCGGAAGACGCTGCCCCGGCCGGGCGCGCTCTCCATCGTCAGCGTGCCGCCCAGCGACGTGACGATGCCATGGCACACCGCGAGCCCCAGCCCCGTGCCCACGCCCAGCGGCTTGGTGGTGAAGAAGGGGTCGAAGATGCGCTCGCGGTGCTCGGGCGCGATGCCGCAGCCGGTGTCGCGCACCTCCACCAGCACGTGGCCGGGCTCTCCGGGGCGCGCCACCACGCGCACCTCGTTGCCCTCCGCGTTCCCAGGGGGGATGGACTGCGCCGCGTTGAGCAGCAGGTTCAAGAACACCTGCCCCAACCGCGAGCCGTTGCCCTGCACCGGCGGCACGCCGTCGCACTCCACCACCAGCCGCGCGCGGTGCCGCAGTTCGTGCATGGCCATCTTCGCCGCCGTGCGCACCACCGCGGCCAGCTCCGCGGGCCCGCTGCCCACGTCCTCCGCGCGCGACAGCGTCTGCAGGTCGCGCACGATGAGCCGGATGCGCTCCGCGCCGTCGCGCGTCTCCGCCAGCGCTTCCAGTATCTCCTGCCGGTCCTGCTCCGACAGGCGCTCCTTCTGCTGCAGCTCCTGGTGGATGTACTCCAGGTTGCTCAGGATGAAAGCCAGCGGGTTGTTGATTTCATGGCCCACGCCCGCCGCGATGCGCCCCAGCGCGATGAGCCGGTCCGCGAAGAGCAGCTGGGTCTGCGTCGCGTGCAGCTGCTCCAGGCTGCTGGACAGCTTCGCGTTGGCGGCCTCCAGCGCCGCGGTGCGCTCGCGCACCGTCTCCTCCAGCAGCCGGTTGTCCGAGCAGGGCGTCTCCACGGCGCACCGGGTCTTGGAGCCGGGCCCCAGGCGCTCGAAGGCCTGGCGGAGCGTGCCCCGCCGCCGCGTCATCACCGCCAACCGCCCGACCTTCGCTCGTAACGTCATCGCGGCCCGCTCCACCCACGTCCATCCGCGGCCGTCACCGCTCCTTGTGGCGGGGGTCCCTGCTTCCGGGCACGGCCTGTGGACGACCATCCAACACCGCCGCCCCGTGCCCGGCAAGGTGTGCGCGAGTACGTGATGCCGTCGAGCGGACACCGCTTGGGTTTCACGTCCCGGCTGTCATTTTCCACTGGGGGTTCGGGCGCGCGGGAGTTGAACACCGCACGCCCGGAGGCATCTGGACACGCGGCCGGGGTGGGGCCGAGGTCGTCCATGCCAGCGCACTTCACCATCGGTTCAACAGGTGCGTCCGCTTCAGGCGCCGCAGTCCGCGCGGCAGCTGTCCGCCGTGGTGCCGGGGCCCGCGTGCTCGGTGAACTGGCACACGCCGTCGCCGCAGCGGAACAGCTCCGTGGGCTTCACGCGCGTGGTGATGGCCGGGTACGTCTTCCCGTTGTACGTGCACTGCGTGTAGTAGGGCTGGCTCGGGTCCGCCTTGGTGCAGAACTGCGAGCAGCTGCCGATGTTGGTGATGGGCGCGCAGGAGTCCGCCTTCAGCGACAGGCCGCACGCGCGCGTGGAGCTCTCCGCCGCGCTGAAGTCACGGTCGCGCGCGGCGTACAGGCCCTCGTTGGTGAAGAGGTTGCCGAAGAAGCACGCCTCCTTCGCGTTGAACTGCGACAGCTCCTCGGCGGAGTAGGGAATCGCCGCGCCCTCCGCCGTGCGGCCCAGCACGGACAGCGCGATGTGCAGGCCGTACTTGTTCGCGTGCGCCGCCAGGCACGCGCTCACCGCCTGCTGCTCCGTCACCGTCGCGGCCTCGCCCACCGCCCAGCCCGGCGCCAGGCCCAGGCCGCCCGGCCACGTGTACGTCGCCCCGGTGGACGTGGACTGGAAGGTGCGCGTCTGGCCCTCGGGCACCGCGCACTTCACGATGTACGCCATCACCATCGGCGCGGTGTCCGCGTTCTGGCTGAACCACGCGTTGAAGCTCTGCGTGGACAGGCCGTTGACGGTCAGCCCGTTGACCGTCAGGCCGTTGACGGTGAGCCCGTTGACCGTCAATCCGTTGACGGTCAGCCCGTTCTCCACCTGCTGCGCCTGCTCCACCGACCCGGGAGCGGCTCCCGGCACGGCGTCCTCCGGCATCGCGCCACCGCAACCCACGAGGGCGAACAGCGCCCCCGTCATCAACACCGCCTTGAGGGGTTGGCGTGAGGCAACTCGGTTCCACCACTCGCTGCATCCACTTCCAGGCCGAAAAGCAGGGGTGAGGCGCATTTGGGGGCTCCCGCTCGGGGGTAGTCGGAGGTCCGACTTCCAGAATGTCAGGCAGTCCAGGCTTTCAGCTAGAAAGGTGCTGAAACTGTCAGACAGGGGAATCGTGACGGATTCAGGATCCAAAAGAAATACGTCTTCGTCAAAAAATTATGGTGTGGGTCCAATTCTCACGGGGTCAGACGTGTGCCGGTGAAGGGCATGGAACCACAGGACACCAGTGGGATACGGCGGGGGAGGAGGAGTGCTGGGACGGCGGGAGCGGCCTACTGCGGAGGAGGACCTTCGAGGAACCGTGACGCGGGAGCGGTGATGGCGAAGCCACCAGGGTCCCTTACGTTCCAGGTTGCCACATGCGTGACCGGGCCGCCTACCACCTCGGCCTCGCCGGAGTCGCCGCGTGTCTCCGCCTCACCATGGTGGAGGCAGAGGTGGACGCGGGCGTGGACGGCATCGGCCAGACGCTGCGCCTCGGCTTGCAGATCTCTCAGGGGCTGGAGGGCCTGGGCGGGCGTGGTGCCGGTGGCCAGGGGCCGCACGCCCAGAAGCGCGGTGCCCGTCTGGAGCGCCAGGGTGAAGCTCTCCGCGCGCAGGCCCTGCTCCAGCGTGTCCATGACGTTGGCGAGCGCGGCGTAGGTGGTGTCGTCGTCCAGATCCGTGTCGGGGAGCACCACCTCCGCGTTCACGGCCAGCACGAGCCGCGTCTGGCTCTCCACCTGGTTGGGCTCTTCGGTGGCTTCGCGCAGCGCGGTGAGGAAGGCGTTCACGCTGGGGTAGCGGCGGGTGGCGTCCTTGTCCAGGCAGCGGAGCACCACCGCGTCCACGGCGGGGGACACCGGGGCCTTCACGCTGGGGCGCGGCGGCGGGGCCTCCAGGTGCATGCGCTCCAGCTCCAGCCGATCATCCGACTGGAAGGGGTAGCGGCCGGTGAGCAGCTGGTACAGGAGCACGCCCAGCGCGTACACGTCCGTGGGCGGCCCGATGCTGCCGCCGCGAAACTGCTCGGGCGCCATCGCGTGCGCGGTGCCCAGGCGCTGGCCCGCGGTGGTGAGCCCCTCCTGGCCGGGCTCCTGCTGGATGAGCTTCGCGATGCCGAAGTCCAGGAGCTTCAGCCGGGGCTTCTCCCCCTCCTCCACCACGAGGATGTTGCTGGACTTCAGGTCCCGGTGCACGACGCCCGCGCGGTGCGCCGCCTCCAGCGCGCCGCAGACGGGCTCCAGGTACGCCAGCGCGCGGGACGCGGACAGCCGCCCGCGCTCCTGCACCACCTGGCTCAGCGTGCGCCCGGAGAGCAGCTCCATCACGTAGTAGGGGCTGCCGTCCGGCATCAGCCCGAAGTCGTAGACGTCCACGATGTTCGGGTGGTGGATCTGATTGACGACGCGCGCCTCGCGCACGAAGCGCTGGAGCATCTCCCCCTGGTCCGCCAGGTGCGAGTGCAGCACCTTCACCGCCGCGTGCCGCCCCAGGATGCGGTGCTCCGCCTCGTAGACGCTGCCGTGGCCGCCGGCCGCCAGCATGGACTTGAGGACGTACTCACCCGCGAGGGTGCCCGGCCCGCGCTCGGGACGGGGAGGTGTGTCGTGCCCCTTGTCCGGGGCGTTCGCGTTCGCGCGCGCCTGGATGCGGAAGGTGCTCTCGGAATCCACCGCCATGAATGCCCCGCACCCTACCATCCACGGGGTGGGTCGCGAGTACCCGTGCCGGGTGGGCTGCCCTGCCTGCCTGCCTGCTCGTTCACCAGGAGTCAGGGTCCCTGTCCTGAAGGGGGAGGGGACGTTCATTGGAGGCCGTTGGGGTATGGTTGCGGTCCGGGCCAGGACTTCGGGCCCATACGGAGCGCGGCGTCATGCACGACAGGCGGCGAGGACACTGCCAGCCCGAGCGCAGGGGAACGTCAGGGGGCTTGCATACATGATGACGTTGGTGGACGAGCTCACGACCTGCGCGGGCCAGTCGGTGACGGCCCCATCCTCGACCGGGGCGTGCCTCATCCTCATCAGCACCACGACGCCGGCGGCCATTGGCAAGGCGTACCGGTTGGAGCCGGGTGAGCACGTCATCGGGCGTGGGTCGGAAGCGGAGGTGCGCATCGACGACCACGGGGTGTCGCGCAAGCACGCGCGCATCCTGCGCAAGCCGGACGGCTCGTGCCTCGTCACGGACCTGGAGTCCACCAACGGCACGTTCCTCAACGGCCTGCCGGTGTCCACCGCGGAGCTGCAGGAGGGCGACCGGCTCCAGGTGGGCACGGTGACGGTGTTCCGCTTCTCCCGCCGGGAGGTGCTGGAGCAGCGCGAGGAGCAGCTCAGGCAGGCGCTGTCCGCGGCGCGCGTGGGCATCTGGGACTGGAACGCGAAGACGGGGCAGGTGACCTGGAGCGAGCACGTGGACCGGCTCCTGGGCCTGGCCGTGGGCAAGCTGTCCGGCCGCGCCATGGACCTGGAGGAGGTGGTGCACCCGGCGGATCTGCCCAGGCTTCGCGCGGGGCTGGCCACGGCGCTGCAGCAGCGCTCGCAGGTGGACGTGGAGTACCGCATCGAGCCCGCGGGCAGCGGCTACCGCTGGATTTCGTGCAAGGGCGACGTGCTGCTGGACGCGGCGGGCCAGCCCGCGCGGGTGACGGGCACGGTGATGGACATCACCGCGCGCAAGCAGGCGGAGCAGGAGCTGCACCGCCAGGCGCTCATCTTCGAGAGCATCTCCGACGGCGTCGTCATCACGGACCTGGCGGGCGGGGTCATCGACTGGAACACCAGCGCGGAGCGCATGTTCGGCCGCAGCCGCAAGGAGGCCATGGGCCAGACGCTCTTCAGCGTGCTGCACCCCGGTGAGCCGGACCGGCTGACGGGCGCCGTCCTCACCGCGCTGGAGGTGCACGGGCGCTGGAGCGGGGAGCTGGAGTTCAAGCGCGCGGACGGCATGGCGTGCGTCTGCGAGTCCGTGGTGGTGCCGCTGCGCGACGCGGAGGGGCGCATCATCGCGAACATCATGGTGCACCGCGACCTGAGCGAGCGCCGGCAGCTCCAGGCGCGCCTGGTGGTGGCGGACCGGCTGGCCAGCGTGGGCACGCTGGGCGCGGGCGTGGCGCACGAAATCAACAACCCGCTGGCGTACATGCTGGTGAACCTGCACCTCATCCGCGAGGGGCTGGACAAGCTGGAGGCTCAAGGAGCCCCGTCCGAGCCGGTGGCCTCCATCCAGCAGCTGGTGCGCGAGACGACGGAGGGCGCGGAGCGCATCGCCACCATCGTGCGGGACCTGAAGGTCTTCGCGCGCGGCGAGCAGGAGTCGCGCCCCATGCCGGTGGACGTGCGCCGGTCGGTGGAGCTGGCGTGCAAGATGGCGGACAACGTCATCCGCCACCGCGCGCGGCTGGTGACGGAGTTCGAGCCCGTCCCCGCGGTGGAGGCGAGTGAAGCCCGGCTGTGCCAGGTGTTCCTGAACCTGCTGCTCAACGCGGCGCAGGCCATTCCGGAGGACCCCTCCTCCGTCACCGAGCACGAGATTCGCGCCATCATCCGCCCGGGCGAGCCGGGCAAGGTGGTGGTGGAGGTGCGCGACACCGGCGTGGGCATGACGCCGGAGGTGCTGGGGCGCATCTTCGATCCGTTCTTCACCACCAAGGCGGTGGGCGTGGGCACGGGGCTGGGGCTGTCCATCTGCCACGGCATCGTGGAGTCCATGGGCGGCTCCATCCACGCGGAGAGCACGCCGGGGCGGGGCAGCACCTTCCGCGTGGTGCTGCGCTCGGCGGCGCACGAGGTGGACCTCTACCCGCGGCTGTCCGCGACGGCGCCAGCGGGGGCGCGGGCGCGCATCCTGGTGGTGGATGACGAGCCCAACGTGACGGTGGCGCTGCAGCGCTCGCTGGCCTCGGAGCACGAGGTGTCCACCGCGAACAGCGCGCAGGCGGCGCTGCGGCTGGTGAACGAGGGCGGACGCTTCGACCTCATCCTCTGCGACGTGATGATGCCGGGGATGACGGGCATGGACCTGTACTTCGAGCTGGGGCGCTCGGCGCCGGAGCAGGCGGGGCGCATGGTGTTCATGACGGGGGGCGCCTTCACCCCGCGCACGACGTCGTTCCTGCGGGACGTGCCCAACCTCAAGCTGAGCAAGCCGCTGGACCTGGCGCAGCTGCGCGAGCTGGTTGGCCGCTCGGCGGAGGCGCCTCGATGAGCGCCTCCTCCGGTCACCCCGCCGCTCCTCCGGAGGTCGCGGCGGGGCCGGAGGCCCCCGTGTCCGTGGCGGCGGCGGGGATGGGGCTCGCGGGCGCGCCGGCTCCAGCGGGCCGGGAGTGGACGGCCCGGTCGCTGGGGATGGGCCTGCTCATCGGCGTGGTGCTGGCCGTCACCAACCTCTACATGGGATTGAAGACGGGCATGTGGGACTCGGGCTCCATCGCCGCGACGGTGCTGGGGTTCAGTGCCCTGGCGCCTTATGGGCGCAGGCGGGGCGTGCCCTACACGCCGCTGGAGAACAACCTCACGCAGACGGCCGCGGCGGCGGTGGGCGCGATGCCCGCGTCGGCGGGGCTGCTGGCCGCGATCCCGGCGCTGGCCCTGCTGGGCACGGGTGTGCCGGGCTGGGGCATCGCGGTCTGGGGGCTGGTCCTGGGCGTGGTGGGCGTGCTGGTGGCGGGCTTGTTGCGGCGGCGCCTGCTGGAGCAGGAGGCCCTGCCGTTCCCCACGGGCATCGCCACCGCGGAGCTCATCTCCACGCTGCACGCGGCCACGCCGTCCGAAGCGCAAGGCTCGCGGACGGGAAGGGGCCGGACGCTGGTGGGCTTCACGGTGGGGGCGCTGTCGACGCTGGCCGCGAGGAGCCGGGCTGCGCGGTGGTTGCCGTCGCCGGTGGCGATGGGCATCGGCTTCATCACCCCCGCCTACTTCGCGGTGACGCTGTGCCTGGGCGCGGGGATGGTGATGCTCGCGCGGAAGTGGCCGAAGTCGACGGACGCGCACGTCTCCTCGCTGGGCGCCGGAGCGCTGGTGGGGGAATCGCTGATGGGGCTCCTCGTCGCGGCGACGACGGTGCTCTCGCGGTCGGCGTAGAGACAGGCGGCGCCGCTACGCCGCGGGCGTGAGGTCCCGCACCCGCTCCAGCGAGCGGCGGATGCGGTCCTCCATCAGGTTCGGCATGTGCGCCGCGCGCGCCAGCGCTTCTCCGAGCGCGAGCATCGCCTCCGCGAAGTCGCCCCGGCGCCAGGCCGCGAGCCCCATCATCTCCAGGACCTCCAGCGGCTCCTGCTCCACGGAGGCCTGGGCGGAGCGCTCGCGCAGCGCGTGCCACTCCTCCACGGTCGCGTCCTTCGAGGCCAGCTCCACCATGGAGAAGAGCACCTCCTCCGACGGGCTCAGGTTCACGCCGTGCCGGTTGGTCGCCATCGCCTGCCGCACCTGCTCCAGCAGGTCGCGCGCCCGGTCGTGCCGGTCCGTCCACGCCATGGCCCGCGCCTGGAGCAGCAGCGCCCAGGGGCGGTGCGCCACCTCCGGGTGCCGGCGCTCCAGCACGATGGCCCGCGCGATGTGCGGCGCCGCCGCCTCCACGTCGCCCGCCTGGTAGTACAGCTCGCCCAGGTTGTACTCGGCGAAGTACTCCCAGCCCACCACGCCCAGCTCGCGCCCCAGCTGCATGAAGCGCTCCTGGTCCTTCAGCGCGTTCGTCAGGTCGCGCCGCGCCACCCTCAGGTTGCGGCGGTTGTTGATGGCCGAGCCCAGGTGGAAGCGGTCGCCGCGCTCCGTGCACGCGCAGATGAGTTCGTCCAGCACCCGCTCCGCGGCGTCGATGTCGCCCAGGCTGGGCAGGATGGCCACCAGCAGGAGCAGGGAGACGACCAGCGTTTCGTAGCCCGCGTCGCCCAGCTTCCGCGCCCGCTCCGCCGCGGCCTCCAGGGTCATGAGCGAGTCCATCCATTCGCCCTTGCGGAACTGCGTGCGGCCCAGCGCCAGCAGCAGGCGCGCCTGCACGTAGGGCGACGTCACCGTCTCCGTCAGCTGCTGCGCCTCCTGGACCCGCGCCTCGCTGCGCGCGTAGTCGTTCACCCAGTCGAGCGCCACCGCCTCGTCGAGCAGCAGCTCCACCACCGCGCGCGCATCCCCCACGCTCCGGGCCCGCTCTCGCGCGATGGCGAAGTCCGTGAGCGAGTCCTCGTACCGGCCGATGCGGTAGCGCATCAGGCCCCGGCCCCGCAGCGCGGTGAGCCTGCGCAGCTCGTCCTCGGGCTCGATGAGCTCCAGGGCGCGCGTGTACATGGCCTCCGCGTCCAGGTACGCGTGCCGGCCGCGCGCGGACTCCGCCAGGTCGATGGTCAGCGCCGCCGCCTCGTCGCGCAGGCCCGCCGCCGCGGCGTGCAGCGCGAGCCGGGCCAGCCGCTGGCGCTCCTGCGCGCCCGCCGGGCTCAGGTAGTGGCGGTACGCGGCGCGGTGGATGCGCGCCTTCTCCTCCGCGGGCAGGCCCGCGACCACGGCCTCGCGCACCAACTCGTTGCGGAAGCTCAGCCCCTCCGAGCGGTGCTCCACCAGCAGCCCCAGGTCCAGGAGCCGCCGCGTCGCGTGCCCCATGTCCAGCGGGAATTGGGACGCGGCCCCGTCTCGCTCCAGCTCGCGCACCACGCCGTCCGCCGCCGTGCCGGTGAAGGTCACGCCCAGGAGCGCGCACAGCCGGGCATGCGCGGCGAGCGCCGGAGGCAGCGCGCCCAGCTCGCGGTCCGCCAGCCACTCCACCAGCCGCAGCTCCGGCAGGCGGTCCAGCTCGTCCGTGACGAGGTACCAGTTGCCGCCCGGCGCGCGCTGCCGCACCAGCCCCTGGCGCTTGAGGCCGCGCACCAGCTCCACCAGGAACAGGGGCACGCGCTGCGCGCGTTCGATGATGCGCTCCACCGCCTGCGCGGGCACGTTCTCCACCGGCTTGAGCAGCGCGCGGCACAGGGCGTGCGCGTCGCCCGGGGCCAGGCCGGACAGGGGCAGGTCCAGCTGGCGGGCGGCGCGGGCGCTCCACGCCGGGCGGCTCTGCTCGAAGCCCGGGCGCACCAGCACGCAGATCCACAAGGGCACGCGCGTTTCGGCGAGCGCCGCGTACTCCAGGGCGTCCAGCGCGGTCTCCTCCGCGAAGTGCGCGTCGTCCACGATGAGGCACAGGGGCCGTTCGCGGGCGGTGGCCGCCAGCAGCTCACCCGTGGCGCGCATGGCCAGCGAGCGCAGCGCGCCCGGGGCCGCGGCCCAGCTGTGCAGCTCCGGCCCGCCCGGCGCGTACCACCCGAGCGTCGCGGCCACGCCCGGCCACAGCTCCATGCCCAGCCGGGTTCCCAGCCGGTCGAGGATGGCGGTGCGGCCGTCCTCCTGCGTGTCGGTGTCGTCGCGGTCGAAGCCGTGCAGCGCCACGCGCAGGAGCGTGCGCAGCGTGCCCTCCGGGTCGCCCTGCACGGGCTCGCGCGCGAGCATGGAGTAGACGCGCGCGTGCGGCAGCGCGGCCCTCAGGCGCAGGCCCAGCGTGGAGGACAGGTGGCTCTTGCCGTGGCCCCGGTCGCCGCGCACGGTGACGATGGTGGGCGCCGTGTCCGCCACCGCGGACCGGGCGCTCTCCAGGAGCTGCTCCAGCTCCACGTCGCGGCCCACCAGCATCGCGCTGCCCAGCTGCAGCACGGTGACGTCCGGCCGGGGCGCGCCGCCCGACGGCGCGGGGCGCATCAGCCCGGACCGTCCCGCCACCGGCAGGCACGGCACCTCTGGCACGGCCTCCGCGGCGGCGGTGGAGAGCATGGGCCCGCGCAGCTCCGCGAGCTGGGGGTAGCGGTCCTCGCGCGCGAAGATGGCGCCCAGGTAGCGGGGGGCGCCGTCGCGGCGGCGCTGCACGGTGACGCTGGCCACGTCCACGATGGACGCCGGGGCGAGTCCCCGCTCGGCCAGTCCTTCGGCGGCCCGCAGCGCGCGGCGCACGGGGTTCTCTCCCACGTCGGGGTCGAAGACGCCCGCGAAGCGCTCGCCCTCCGCGAAGGCCATGTGGCCTCCGTAGGCGGCCAGGGCCTTCTGCATCGCCACGGGGTTGGCGCGCGAGAAGGTGAACAGCACCGCCACCGAGCGGCGCGTCTGGGCGGGGCGGACCTCGGGCAGCAGGGTGAGCCGGGGCGCGGGCTGCACGGCGGACTGGCCCGCGTGGTCCAGCGCCGCGCGCAGGGCCTGGGCCACGGCGGCGGCGTCGCGGGGACGGCGCGCGGGCTCCTTGGCCAGGCAGCGCAGCACGACCTCCTCCACGGGCGGCGCCACCGGGGCGTACTCCGACGGAGGCGGGGGCCGCAGCGACAGGTGCGCCTGGAGCACCTCCGTGAGCGAGCCGAAGAAGGGCGGCCGGCCGGCGATGAGCTCGTAGAGGATGACGCCCAGCGCGTACACGTCCGTGCGCGCGTCCAGGACCGCGTGGCCCGCGCACTGCTCGGGCGCCATGTATTCGGCGGTGCCGGCGAAGGAGGACGTGTCGCCGGGAGTGCCGTCATCCGCGAGCACGCCGGGGGTCGGCCGCTGCACCAGGCCGAAGTCGAAGACGCGGGCGCGCTTGTGGGCGTCGTCCAGGAAGACGTGCTCGGGCTTGAGGTCGCAGTGCACCAGTCCGTGCGCGTGCACGACGGCCACCGCCTCCAGGAGCGCGTTGGCGCGAGGCCCGAACTCCTGCGGCGACATGGGGCCGGAAACCCGGGCCAGCCAGTCCGCCAGCGTGGGCAGCGGCACGTACTCCATGGCGACGAAGCGCTGGCCGCCGGGCAGCGTGCCCACGGCATGGAGCGCGGGCACGGTGGGTGGCCCGATGACGCGCAGGGCCTCCGCCTCGCGGGCCAGCTGCGCCTCCGCGAGCGCGATGCCGGGGCGCGCCAGCTTCAGCGCGATGCGTTCACCCTCGGTGCCGTCGGCGGAGCGCGGGTGCGCGGCCAGCAGCACGCCGAAGCCACCGCGCGCGATGACCTTCTCGCAGCGGTAGCCCGGGACGTCGGGCACGACGAGCGAGGCATCGGATGGCGGAGCGATGGGAGGCGAGACGCCGGGCGGGCACGGCGCATGAGAGCCCTCCCAACGCCGCCCGCATGTGAGGCAGCGCGGCACGGACGTCACTCTATGCCAGCGCCGTGGTGATTTCCGAACCACCGGGGTCGGTCATTCGACGGACGCGTGCAGCATTCGTCAGAAGTCCTCCCAAGCCCGGAGGGCTTCCAGGCGTCACGTCCTGTGAACCGCGCGACACCGGACATCCGGGGCAGCCAACGGCTCAGCGGGTCGACCGCGCACCGGCTGCGTCATTTCACACCGCAACGCGCAAGGATGTCAGGACTCCCTGCTAGCCCTGTTCAGCAGGAGGAACAGGCATGAAAGGGATTCGGCCGCCACGGCGCGAGTGGCTGTGCCTGCTGCTCATCGCGGGGCTGGTGGGCTGCGCGGGAGGGCGTGCCGGTGCGTTGCCGGTGGGGCTGCACGGCTACGCTCGCTACCACAGCGCCTCGCCGGCACCGCTGCATGGGGGCGCGGCCTCCGCGGGCGCGGGCGGCACGGTGGGGGATGCGGCGCCAGTGCGGCTGCCTCCGGGCACGGTGCTCATCGGGAGCGCGGAGGAGCGGACGCGGCAGGCGGTGGAGCTGGGCCTGCTGGAGGTGGACGCGTTCGAGAAGCTCCTGCTGCGCGCCGGGCTGGAGGCGCCGCCGACTCCGCGCAACCCCTTCACGCCCGAGGACGCGGCGGAGGTGCTGAACCGGCTGATGAAGCAGCCGGTGACGCTGGGGACGTATCCGCCTCGCATGGCGGCGGGCTTCGTGCTGCGCGAGGTGTTGGAGGGCGGCGCGGTGTCGCGCGAGGAACTGGCGAGCCGGGTGGAGCGGTTCGTCCGGGAGCAGGTGGCGGTGCTGCGTCCGGACGGGTACCTGGCCTGGGCGCTCGATGGGCGCACGCAGCAGAGGGTGGGGACCGTGCAGTGGAGGGACGGGACCTTCCGCGCGGGGAACTTCGAGCTGGGGCGCTTCTACAGCGGCAAGGGCGGTGTCTTCCGCCACGTCGATGCACAGCTGCGGGCCGCAGACTGGAGACCGCTCGCGGAGGTGTACGACGACGCGGATGTCCTCAGCCGCTCATTGGATGGCGCGGAGGACGCGTTCGTGGAGCTGTACCACGGCCTGGGACAGCTGCTGTCCCATCCCACGGACAGCTTCGCGAGCCTGCGCCATCTCCCGCAGGGCGTGGCGGCGCTCATCGCGTCATCGCCCGCGTACTGGGAGCGCTTCCGCTACATGACGGAGGGCGAGCAGATCCGCGAAGCAGCGAGGCTGACCACGAACGTCATCGCGCTGTGGGGCACGGCCTCGGCGACGACGCGCACGTTGACGCGAGCAGCGGCGGGAGCGGAGGCCACGGTGCCCGTGCTCGCGGTGTCCGCGGAGGGACTGCTCAGCGTCGAGCGCGTCGCGGTGCCCGTGGGCCGCGCGGCGGCGGTGCTGAGCGGAGGACCCGGCGCGGCCATCGTCCTTCAGAAGGCCCACACGAAACCGGCTCCAGCCGAGCCAGGACAGTGGGGGCCCGCCGAGGAGTCGATGTCCGCGCGGGCCCGGCGCTACCAGGAGCAGATCTCCGGACACACCGCGGACGAGGCCTACTGGGTCGGCGGAGTGGGGAGGAACAGCGGCGGCGTGAAGTTCGACGGCTTCCGGGACGGAGCGCTACGGGAGGCCAAGGGCCCTGGCTACGCGAACAAGTTCGAGGAAAGCCTGGCGCCAAAAGGCTGGTTCGAGGAAACGGGGGCCAGGCAGCTCCGGGAGCAAGCGGCTCGGCAGTGGAGAAAGGCGCGGAACCTGGGAGTCCGCATTGAGTGGCATGTCGCGGAGAAGAAAGCGGCGGATGCCATCCGGAGACTGCTCAAACGCGATGGTATTGACGGAATCGAAGTCGTTCACACTCCGGCACGCTGATCAGAGGACCCCATGACCACCGAGTCCAAGCCCCAGGCCTACCCGGACAGCTTCTTCGTCGGTGCCTACTGGGGGGCACGCAGGGAGTCGCCAGAGGCGTGCGCGCGTCGTGCAGCGGTCTTCCTGGAGTTCCTGGCCGCGTGCGATCCGCTCCTGGCCCACTGGTACAAGTCCATCCGGTCCCGTAAGGGCACGCAGAAGCTGTCATTGATGCCGCCGGACGTGTCAGTGCTCACAGACTTGTTCCGGCGGGGCGTCAACCGTGAGGGCCGAGGACCCGTCATCGAGGAACTGGGCCTCCGCGTTGGCTTCCTCAACGGAGGTGCCGCCTCCGATGACGCACGCGTGAGCATCAAATGCGGAGCCTTCGACGACCCCAGTCCCAACAACTGCCTCTTGTCCCTGCCATTCTACGGACCGACCGCGGAGCGGGTGTTGAGCCCCTCCGTGCTGGAGGCCGTGATGCGCGGCATGGTGGCTGCCTGGGAGCCGGAATGGATCGCGGCCATGTCCGAACACCATCGGGAGCTGGATGATCCAGACAACAAAACCACCGCCCGGGTCGGCTGGGTGACCTACTTCTCCAAGCAGCGTGGCACCGTGCCTCCGCTCCCCGCGCCCGTGCGCATCGAACCCGTGGAGGACAAGGGCACGCTCATCGTCCTGACCCCGGAGCGCTTCACCGTGGCCAACCCGGAACACGTGGCGCTGGGCCGGCGCGTGCGTGAGCAGCTCACCCGGGCCGGGCTCATCCACACCCGCTAAAAGAAGAACGGCGCGCTCCACCCCGGCAGGTGGAGCGCGCCAAAGACAACCCCGGTCCTACCGCTGCGGCACTTCAAGCGCGCGCAGGAGCGACCCGTCCTGTCCGAGCACCCGCGCGCGCAACAGCAGCGCGGACCCCGGCTCCGCGGACGTCAGGGCCTGCGCCGCCTCCGCGACGCCGGACACCTTCTGGTCACCCACCTGCGTCAGCACCATCCCGGGCGCCAGTCCCGCGCGCTCCGCGGGGCTGCCGGGCTCCACCGCCACCACCTGCGCGCCGCCGCTGCCGTCCTGCGCCTCCGACAGCCGCAGGCCCATCCGCTTCGACAGGGGCGCGGGCGTCGAATCCCGGGGAGTCATCTCCTCCTCCCCCCGCTGCGTCGGCCGGGTGCCCAGCTTCACCGGCACCTCCATCTCCTTGCCGCCGCGCACCAGGCTCACCTTCACCTCGCTGCCCGGCTTGAGCAGGGCCACCGCGCGCGTCAGCGACCCGGCGGAGTCCACCGCGCGCTCGCCCACCGACGTGATGATGTCCTCCTCTTGCAGGCCCGCCTTCGCGCCGGGGCCGCCCGCGCTGACGCCGGCCACCACCGCGCCCTTCGCCGTCTCCACGCGCAGCGCGCGCGCCAGCTCCGGCGTGAGGTCCTGCACCGCCAGGCCCACCCAGCCCCGGCGCACCACGCCCGTCTCCTGGAGCTGCGGCAGCAGCGCCTGGATGAGGTTCGCCGGCACCGCGAAGCCAATGCCCGTCGCGCCGCCGATGATGGCCGTGTTCATCCCCACCACCTCGCCCTTCATGTTGAAGAGCGGGCCGCCGGAGTTGCCCGGGTTGATGGCCGCGTCCGTCTGCAGGAAGTCGTCATACGGACCCGCGTGGATGTCGCGCGCCCGGGCGGACAGGATGCCCGCGCTCACGCTCGACGCGAGCCCGAAGGGATTGCCAATGGCCATCACGGGGTCGCCCACGCGCAGGCCATCCGAATCCCCCAGCTTCACGAACGGCAGGTTCCCGGACACGCCCTTCAACTGGATGAGCGCCACGTCCGTGAGCGCGTCGCGGCCCAGCACCTCCGCCTCGAATGAGCGCCCGTCCTCCAGCTTCACCCGGACGGTGTCCGCGCCCTCCACCACATGGTTGTTCGTGAGCACCAGGCCGGACGGGTCGATGACGAAGCCCGACCCCACCCCCTGCTTCGCGGGCGCGCCGCCCCCTCCAAAGGGATTCTGTCCGCCCGGCATGCCGAAGCGCTCGGCGAGGCCCGGGGGCAGGCCCTGCATCATCCCGCCCATCGCGGGGCGGGCGCGGGCCTGCACCTCCACGTTCACCACCGCGCCCTTCACCGTGTCCACGAGCGGCGCCAGCGACATGAGCGCGCCGGGTGACCCGGGCGTGGGCGAATAGACGGCCGGCTCCACCTTCGCGCCCGAGGGCGTGGTGGCCGTCTTCAGCGACAGCGTGGGGCGGGCAGGAGCCACGTCCGCGGCCGGCTTGCAGGCCCCCAGGGCGACCAGGGGCATCAGCGTGAGCGCGCGGGCAAGGTGGCGGCGGGACGGAAGCGTGCGGACCATCGTGCGTTCTCCTTGGGTGTGGCGGCCGGAAGCGGACCTTCCGGACGGAAATGGGAAAGAAAGAGTCGAACCGGATGCGGTGGGCACCCTGGGAAGGAGGCAGCGGTCCCGTTCCACCAGCGACACCGGGAGCCACCGGTGGCCCAGCTGCCTGAAGGGAGCTCTTGGAGGAAGCCCCGCATCCGGTCCGACGCCGGGACTCCATTGCAGTCCGTGGGCCAACCCCCCTTCAGAGGGGAGCCCGCCCCGGAAGGCCCCAGGACGCGGGGCAAAGTGCCCCAACCGGGGCATTTCGCCCGGGGGCGGCGTGCCCCACGCCCCACCGCCGTGGCTTCCGCCGGACATGGCACGGCGGATGCTCATGAAGTCAACGGTCCCCTTCCATCCCTCCAGGAGTTCACGCCCATGGTGCACGAGCAGTCAGAAGGAGTCGCGCGCGGCGCGGCCTGGGAAGACCCTCACTCGGAGCTCGCGAGGCCCCCGCGCATCCTGGTCGCGGATGATCAGACGGAGATGCGCACCCTCATCCGCAAGATGCTGGTGCGGCGCGGTTATGACGTGGTGGAGGCGTCGGACGGGCCGGACCTGGTGCGCGTCCTCATTGAAGGGCTGAAGGCGGAGGAGTCGCGCGCGCCCGACCTCATCATCACGGACGTGCGCATGCCGGGCTTCACGGGCCTGGAGGTGCTCGCCCGGCTGCGGCGCGAGCAGTGGGACACGCCGGTCATCCTCATCACCGCCTTTGGCGACGTGCAGCTGCACCGCGAGGCCCTGCGCCTGGGGGCTGCCTGTGTGCTCAACAAGCCGTTCGACATGGACGAGCTGCGCGGCGCGGTGGAGGTGGCCCTCGCGGTGACGCGCGAGTGACGCCGCCCCGGGTGATGGCGCGCTAAGGTGGCGCGGCAATGCCTGTCGCAAGGAAGCCCATGCGCCGCCTCCCCTGGTCCCTGTCGTTGTCGCTCCTGTGCCTGGCATGCGCGCCCACGCAGCGCCAGACGCCGGACGCGGGCACTCCGGAGGTCAAGCTCCAGAGGCTGGTGGCGAACATCGTCCACACCTACCCGCACGACCCCACGGCCTTCACGCAGGGGCTCCAGTTCCACCAGGGGCAGCTCTACGAGAGCACCGGAGAGAAGGGCGACCTGCGCCGCATCTCGCTGGAGCAGGCGGAGCCCCTGTGGAAGCAGCCCCTGCCGGACGTGTTCCCGGAGGGGCTCGCGAGCGACGGACAGCGGCTGTACCAGCTCACCTGGCAGGACGAGACGCTCATCGTCTGGAACGGCGCGCCGCCCGCGCAGGAGAAGCAGGTGGAGTACGACGGCGAGGGCTGGGGCCTGTGCTACTGGCGGGGCCAGCTGGTGCGCAGCGACGGCACGTCCACGCTGCGCTTCCACGACCCGAAGGACTTCCACGTGAAGTCCCAGGTGCAGGTGACGTTGGAGGGCACGCCGCAGGAGATGCTCAACGAGCTGGAGTGCGCGGAGGACGGCGTCTACGCCAACGTCTGGCATTCCAACAACATCCTGAAGATTGATTACGCCACGGGCCGCGTGCTGGCGGTCATCGACGCGTCGGCGCTGGCGCGGGCGGTGAGCGGCCGGGTGCGCGGCTACGAGGCGGTGCTCAACGGCATCGCGCTGGAGCCCGGCACCGGCCGCCTGTTCCTCACCGGCAAGCTGTGGCCCGACCTCTTCGAGGTGACGCTGGTGGGGCCCGCCGCCACGCCGTAGCCCTTCGCTTCAGGCGGAGGGAGACTCACCCTGTCTGGAAAAGCGCCGCCGCACGGTCCGGACCACCTCCGCGTCCCAGCGCGGTGACAGCAACTCCAGCGCGGTCCTCCGGAAGGGCAGGGCGCACGCCAGGCACGCCAGCGTCGCGGCCAGCCCGATGAGCGTGTTCTGCCAGGAGGCCAGGTTCCACTGCCCGGACCACGACCACGGCTCCATGCTCTGCGGCCACAGGTAGTGGATGGGCCAGCCCGGCCCGCTGCCGGCGAGGTCGCACAGCAGATGACCGTGGAAGGCAGCCACCGACAGCAGGGCCACGGCTGCCCTTTGCCTCGCCAGCGCCGTACACACCGCCAGGGTGACGAGCGCTCCCACGTAGCCATGGAAAATCACGTGGTGATAACGCGAATAAAACTCTTCACCCGCCAGCAATGACAAACCATCCAAATCTGGCGCGAGTCCCGCGCAGGTGACCAGGACGCGGTCACGCCGTTCGCGCAGGCCTTGGGCGAGGAGCCAGGACACCTCGGCGTGGACGATGGGATTCATGGGTGTGCACTAGCGTACGGCAGTCCGGGTCCACCGCGAAGGTTCCCGGGGCAGTACGTTGAGGAGTGGGGGGCAATGACTCATCATGAATTCCATCCCTGCGCACCCGCGGCTGGGCATCGCCACGCTGTTTGAAGCACACGCACGCGCCACACCCGAGGCCGTGGCGCTGCATTTCGAAGGCGGTGTGCTCCGCTATGACACGCTCAACCAGCGCGCGAACCGGCTGGCGCGCCGGCTCCAGGCGCTCGGCGTGGGGCCCGACCAGCCCGTGGGCATCCTCGCCGACCGCACACCGGAAACCGTGGTGGGATTGCTGGGCATCCTGAAGGCAGGTGGCGCCTATCTCCCCCTGGACCCGGGTCATCCTCCGGAGCGGCTGGCCGCGATGATGGCGGACTCCGGGATGCGGGTCCTCGTCGGGCCGCGTGACGCGGTCCAGGGGCTGCGCTTCCAGGGGCACGTCGTCGAGCCTCCTGCTCCGAATGAACAGGATGCCGTGAACGTGAAGGGCGGGGCGGGACCGGACTCGCTGGCGTATGTGCTCTACACCTCTGGCTCCACGGGGAGGCCCAAGGGGGTGTGCATCCCGCACCGGGGCGTCGCGCGGCTGGTGCTGGACGCGGGCTTCATGGGCTTCCGGCGCGAGGACCGCGTCCTCCAGGCCGCGTCGTATGCCTTCGATGCCTCGACGCTGGAGGTCTGGGGCGCGCTGCTGAACGGCGCGACGCTGTGCCTGGTTTCACGGGAGACGCTGCTGTCGCCGCCGCTCCTCGCAGAAAAGCTCCGACGGGATGCCATCTCCGCCGCGGTGCTGAGCACGTCGCTGTTCCATCAACTGGCCTCGGCCATCCCGGACGCGTTCGGCGGGCTCCGCGTCCTGATGGTGGGCGGTGACGTGCTGGACCCCAAGTGGGTGGCGCGGGTCATGGCGCACGGAAAGCCCCAGAGGCTGCTCAACAGCTATGGGCCCACGGAGTGCACCACCTCCGCGACGGCGTATGAGCTCCTCGCGCCTCCAGAGTCGGGCGTATCCATCCCCATCGGCAGGCCGCTCGCGGGGCTCCAGCTGCATGTCCTGGATGCCGACGAGAAGCCGTTGTCCGTGGGCGAAGTGGGGGAGCTGTACCTGGGCGGAGAGGGGCTCGCGCGGGGCTACCTGAACCGGCCTGTCCTCACCGCCGAGCGGTTCCTCCCGGATCCGTTCAGCGGTGTGCTCGGGGCGCGGATGTACCGGACGGGAGATCGGGCGCGGTGGCTCCAGGACGGCAACCTGGAGTTCCTGGGGCGGGTGGACCACCAGGTGAAGATTCGCGGCGCGCGGGTGGAGCTGGCGGAGATCGAGAGCGTCCTGCGCACCCACCCTCGAGTCGGTGACGCCGTGGTCCGCGTGCACGAGGTGTCCCCGGGTGACAAGCGGCTCGTCGCGTATGTCTCACCGCGCGAGGTGGAGGACGCGGAGCTGCGCGCATATCTGGTGTCGAAGCTGCCGGACTTCATGCTCCCCCATGCGGTCATGGCGCTGGAGCACATGCCGCTCAACTCCAGCGGCAAGGTGGACCTCTCGCGGCTTCCAGCGCCGCGCTTCGGCTCGGGGGAGGGGGAGACGCCGCGCACGCTGCTGGAGCAGGAGATCGCGCGCGTGTGGTCGGAGGTCCTGGGGACGCAGCAGTCCGGCACGCAGGACCGCTTCATGGAGTCCGGCGGGGACTCGCTGCTCGCGATCCGTTTCATTGATCGGCTGGAGCAGGCGGTATCGGTCCGCCTGCCCGTGCGGACGCTCTTCGACAGTCCGAGCATCGCGGAGCTGGCGCGGTGGGTGGAGTCGGCACGGGGAACGGGTCGAAGCCTCGACGTGCCCCCCATCGTCCCGGTGGACCGGACCCAGCCCCTGCCCCTGTCCGACTCCCAGCGGCAGCTGTGGCTCCTGGAGCAGCTGGCGCCCCGGAGCGCCGTCTACAACGAGCCCTTCACGCTGTATCTGCCCGGGGACCTCCAGCCCGACGCGCTGGAGCGAGCGTTCCGTTCACTCATCGCCCGGCACGAGGTGCTGCGGACGACCTTCGGCGCCACGCCAGACGGTCCGATCCAGCGCGTGCATCCGGACATGCCGTTCCACCTGCGGCGCGTGGACCTGCACGCTGTGCCCGGAAGCCTGCGGAGCGCGAAGGCGTTGCAGGTGGCCACCCAGGAGGCGCGTGAGCCCTTCGACCTGGAGCACGGGCCGCTGCTGCGTGCGACGTGGATGCGGTTGAGCAAGGCGGAGAGCCGCCTCGCCCTGGTGATGCACCACCTCATCGTGGATGGCTTCACGATGGCGGCGTTCCTTCAAGAGTTGCACCAGTTCTACCTGGCGGAGGCCCCTTCACTGCCGCCACTGCGGCTCCAGTACGGCGACGCCGCTGTCTGGCAGCAGGGTGCCCGTTACCAGGAGGCCATCGCACCGCACCTGGACTGGTGGAAGCAGACGCTCGCGGGAGCTCCGCACCTGGAGTTGCCCACGCAGCATCCCCGCCCCCAGGTCCCGAGCTTCCGCGGGGCCAAGCACGTCGTGCGAATCCCCGGGGAACTCCTGGAGTCCGTGAAGGCGCTGGGGCGCGGAGAGGATGCCTCGCTCTTCATGACGCTGCTGTCCGTGTTCGGCGCGTTGCTGCACCGCTACTCGGGAGCGGAGGACCTCGTCGTCGGAGGTGCCTTCTCCGGGCGGAGCCGCGAGGAGTCGCGGGCCATCTCCGGACACTTCGTGAACCTGCTGCCGCTGCGGCTGCGCTTCTCTGATGGGCTGACCGTCCGGGGCCTCCTGGAGCAGGTGCGCCGCGTCTGCCTGGAGGCGCTCGAACATCAGGACGCGCCGCTCGTGCGCATCGTGGAGGCGGTGAACCCGGCGCGCATCCCTGGCGCCAACCCCTTGTTCCAGGTGTCCTGCACGCTGGAGCCGCGCATCGCGGTGCCTGCTTCGGACTGGCGGGTGGAGCCCCATGACGTCGACACGGGGACGTCGAAGCTCGACCTCTCCATCGAGCTGGATGAGCGGCCCGACGGCATGTCCGTGCGGTGGGAGTACGCGCTGGACGTCTTCGAGCCCTGGATGGTCCACCAGTTGGGCCAGCACTTCGTGACGCTGCTGCGCGAGGCCTCGCACGACCCGGAGCAGCTGCTCTCTGCGTTGCCGCTGCTCTCGGAGGCGGAGCAGTCACGGGTGCTCGCCTGGGCTCACGGACCCGCACGGGAGGTGGCGCACGCGGACTGTCTGCACCATCCGTTCGCAGCGCAGGTGGAGCGCACGCCGGACGCGCCGGCCCTCGTCTTCCAGGGGCGGCCCCTGAGCTACCGGGCGCTGGACACGGAGGCGAACCGGCTGGCCCATCACCTCATCTCCCAGGGCGTTCGGCCTGGAGACTTCGTGGGCATCTGCGTCCAGCGCTCCTTCGAGCTGATCATCGCCCTACTGGCGACGCTGAAGGCGGGCGCGGCCTACGTGCCCCTGGACCCCGCCTACCCCAGGGCACGGCTGGCGTTCACGGCGCGAGACGCGGCGCTGAGGCTCATCCTCGCGCAGGAGGCGACGCTCGCGTTCATGGACGGAATGGGCGTCCCGGTGGTCGCGCTGGAGCAGGTGCGCGGCGGTCCGGAAGACGCGCCACGGGTCCACGTCACCGGGGATGCCCTCGCATATGTCATCTACACCTCCGGCTCGACGGGGCAGCCCAAGGGCGTGTGCATCGGCCACCGGAGCGCGGTGCATCTGACGGAGACCGTGGCTTCGGACTTCGGCTTCGCACCGGGCCAGCGCGTGGCGCAGTGCGCGCGGTACGGCTTCGACTTCTCCGTCGCGGAGATCTTCCCGACGCTCTCCTCCGGCGCCACGCTGTACCTCATGGGCCAGGAGGACGTGGCCGCCGGTGCGGAGCTGGCGGACTTCCTGGAGACCCATCGCATCCACACCGCGATGTTCACGCCGTCAGCGCTGGCCTCCATGCCGTGGCGGGCGCTGCCGGACCTGAAGACGCTCGCGATTGGAGGCGAGGAGCTCCCCGCGCGGCTCGTGGACACGTGGGCGCCGGGCCGCCGGTTCATCCAGGTCTATGGGCCCACCGAAGCCACGGTCTTCACGACGACCGCGGAGTGCGTGCCCGGAGATGGCCCATACCCCATCGGGACGCCCCTCCCGGGCTACGAGGTCTACCTGCTGGATGAAACCCTGACGCCCGTCCCCGTGGGCGTGCGCGGCGCGCTCTACATCGGAGGCAAGGGGCTGGCGCACGGCTACCTGCACCGCCCCGAGCTCGACGCGGAGCGCTTCATCCCCCACCCCTTCAGCGAGGAGCCGGGAGCGCGCCTCTACAAGAGCGGAGACATCGCCAGCCATCGCCCGGACGGCGGCATCGACTTCCACGGACGGTCCGACCGCCAGCTCAAGCTGCGCGGCTTCCGCATCGAGCTGGGCGAGATTGAGGCCGCGCTGCGCCAGCACCCCGATGTCCGGGACGCCGTGGTCGAGCCGAGGCTGATCGCGGGAGAGCGGCACCTGGTGGGCTACGTCATCCCCCGGGATGCCGCCGTGACGCCTGCGTTCAAGGCGTCGCTGGGCAAGACCCTTCCCCCGCACATGATTCCCCGGGAGTGGGTGCTGCTGGAGGCGTTCCCGATGGGGCCTACTGGGAAGCTCGACCGTAACGCGCTGCCTTTGCCCTCCGTCAAAGCCCAGGCTGCTCCCGAATCTTCGGTATCCACGGAGCGTGAGAAGGCATTGGAGCGCATCTGGTGCCGGATTCTCGGCGTGGAGCGCGTCGGCAGGCGCGAGGGCTTCTTCGACGCGGGCGGGAATTCGCTGCTGCTCACGCGAGTCCAGTCCGCGCTGGCCTCGGAGCTGGACATCCGCGTGAGCATGGCCACGCTGTTCCAGTTCCCGACCCTTGAGTCCCTCGCGCGGCACCTGGACGCGGACTCCACCGTGCAACCGGTGACGCCGGAGCCCACGCGGAGCCCCGTGCGCTCCTCGGCCCCCATCGCCATCATCGGCACGGCGGGGCGGTTCCCGGGGGCCCCCAGCGTCGAGGCGCTGTGGACGCTGCTGGTGGAGGGCCGTGAGGGCCTGTCCCGCTTCAGCCGGGAGACGCTGCTCGCCGCGGGCGAGGACCCCCAGCTCCTGGAGGATCCCTCCTACGTCCGTGCCTCCGGGCTGCTGGAGGACGTGGAGTCCTTCGACGCCGCCTTCTTCGGCTACAGCCCCCTGGACGCGCGGCTGATGGATCCGCAGCTCCGCATGTTCCTGGAGTGCGCGTGGGAGGCGCTCGAAGCGGCGGGCTACGACCCGAAGCGGCTGCCCGGCAAGGCGGGCCTGTTCGCGGGCTCGGGCGTGCCGCGCTACTGGCTGGATCAGGTGATGCCGCGCTTCCGTTCGCTGTCCGTGGCCTCGGAGGCGTACCGGTCCATCCTGGGCAACCCGTGGCAGTTCCTCGCCACGGCGACGGCGTATCAGCTGGGCCTGCGCGGGCCCGCGCTCACGGTGCAGACCGCCTGCTCCACGTCACTGGTGGCCGTGCACCTGGCCTGCCAGAGCCTGCGCGCGGGTGAATCCGACGTGGCCCTGGCGGGAGGCATCTCCCTCTTCGCGTCCGGTCCCTCCGGCTACCTCCATGAGGCGGGCGGCATCACCTCGCCGGATGGGCACTGCCGCCCCTTCGACGCGAAGGGGCAGGGGACGGTGCCCTCCAGCGGCGTGGGCATCGTGGTGCTCAAGCGCCTGGAGGATGCGCTGCGGGATGGGGACTCCATCCATGCCGTCATCCGGGGCTCGGCCATCAACAACGACGGAGACGCCAAGGTCGGCTTCACCGCCCCGAGCGTGGAGGGCCAGCGCGACGTCATCACGCGAGCCCACGCCGACGCGGGCGTGGCCGCTCGCGACATCACCTACGTCGAGGCCCACGGCACGGCGACACCCCTGGGTGACCCGCTGGAGGTCCAGGCGCTGCGGCTCGCCTTCGGAGCGCGTGAGGCGTCGGAGCCCGCGGTGGTCCTGGGGGCGCTCAAGAGCAACGTGGGGCACCTGGACTCGGCGGCCGGGGTGGCGGGGTTGATCAAGACGACGCTGGCCCTGGAGCACCGCTTCCTCCCGGGCACCGTCCACTTCGAGCAGCCCCATCCGGAAGCGGGCCTGGAGCGCTCCCCCTTCGTCGTGCGGAGCGAAGGACGGCCGTGGTCCCTGCCCGAAGGCTTCCCACGTCTCGCGGGCGTCAGCGCGTTTGGCATTGGAGGAACGAACGCGCACGTCGTCCTGGAGGAGGCACGCCCCGAGCCCGCGGTCGACGTGGGCCCGGCGGTGGAGGTGCTGGTGCTCTCGGCGCGGAGCGGGGAGGCACTGAGCGCGGCCTCGCGGCGGCTCGCGGATCATCTGGAGCGGCATCCCGGGCAGTCGCTGGCGGACGTCGCGTACACGTCGCAGGAAGGACGGACGGCGTTCGGATACCGGCGCGCCATCGCGTGCGAGACACCCGGGGAGGCCATCGCCGCGCTCAGGCGGGACGGGCCCGCTCAGCCCGCTGCGTCCCCGCCCCCTGAAGTGTGCTTCCTGTTCCCTGGCACGGGCACGCAGGAAGCGGGCATGGGCGCGGCGTGGTACCGGCGCGCTCCGGCGTATCGCGAAGCCTTCGATGCATGCGCCGCTCTCTTCGGCCCGGAGCTGGAGCGCGACCTTCGCGCCGCGCTGCTCAGCGATGAGCGAGGAGCACGGGCGGAGGAGGCGCTGCGGGCACCCTCGCTGGGCATGGCCGCCATCTTCACGACGGAGTACGCGCTGTCGCGGCTGCTGGGCGCCTGGGGGCTGCACCCAACGAGCCTCCTGGGCCACAGCCTGGGGGAGTACGCCGCCGCGTGTCTCTCCGGTGTCCTGTCGCTGGAGCAGGCCGTGGCGCTGGTCGCGCTGCGCGGCCGTCTCTGCGACGCACTGCCGCCTTCCGGCATGCTGGCCGTGCCGCTGTCGGAGGGCGTGCTGACGCAAGAGCTGCCACCCGGATTGTCCCTGGCCGCGGTCAACGGACCCGGGCAGTGCGTGGTGTCCGGAGCGCTGGAGGCATTGGAGGACTTCGCCGCGCGGCTGCGGGAGCGGGGCGTGAGGACGAAGCGGCTGCCGAACGCGAGCGGGTTCCACTCCGCGCTCGTGGAGCCCGCGATGCAGCCGCTCACGGACCTGGCCAGGTCGATGCGTCCGAAGTCCCCGGCGATTCCCCTCCTCTCCAACGTCACGGGCACCTGGCTGACCGCGGACGATGCGCACGACCGCACGTACTGGGCCCGTCACCTGCGGCACACGGTCCGGTTCTCCCAAGGACTGGAGCTGCTGCTGGAGGACCGCGAGCGGATCTTCGTGGAGGTGGGGCCGGGCCGGACGCTCTCCACGTTGACGCTGCTGAACCCCCGGGCAGGACGGGAGCGGCTCGTGCTGCACACGCTCGCTCCAGAGCGTGATGAGCAGGCCCTGCTCCATGCCGTGGGACAGCTCTGGTCCGCGGGCCTCCCCGTGGACTGGGGCGCGGTGCGCGGAAGCGGGCCGCGCAGACGCGTCGTGCTGCCGACGTATCCCTTCGAGCGCAAGCGGTACTCCCTGGCGGAGAAGACGCCCCGGCCGCCGAGGCCCGAAGTCACGGCCGCGCCCCGGCCGCTCAGCCGTGAAGAGGTCCGTGCCTCCATGGAAGCCCTCTGGAAGGAGCTGCTCGGCGTGGACGCGCTGACGCCGGACAGCCACTTCTTCCAGTTGGGCGGCACGTCGCTCCTGGTCGTGCAGCTCAACCGCGAGCTCAAGACGCGGCTGTCGGTCAGCCTGTCGCTGCACGCGGTGCTGGAGCACCCGACGCTGGGAGAATGGGTGCGCGCGGTCCAGGACGAGCTGGAGCGGACGGGGAGGCCACTCACCCAGGCGGCTCCGCTCCGGATGGCGCTCCAGGAGGGACGGCGAGGACGGACACCGCTCTTCCTGGTGCAGCCCATTGGCGGCACCGTCTACACGTATCTGCCGCTGGCGAAGCAGCTGGGCGCGGACACCCCGGTCCACGCGTTCCGAGCGTCGGGACTGGAGCCCGGCGAGGTGCTCTACCGCGACGTGCCGGCGATGGCCCGCGCGTACGTGGATGAGCTGCTGGCCTTCCAACCCCAGGGCCCCTTCTGGCTGGGCGGCCACTCCTCGGGGGGCGTCATCGCGTACGAGATGGCGGCCGAGCTGTTGGAGCGGGGCCACTCCGTGGCCGGCGTCATCCAGATCGACACGGTGACGGTGGACGACTCACGCAGGCTGAACGTCCGGAGCGTGGGAGACGTGCTCCAGCTCATCGACGCGTTCCAGGAGATCTCCCCGCGCGCGGCGGAGGGGCTCCGGACGGCGATGGAGCTCGACACGCGGCTGCGGGACGTGGTGCTCGCCACCAACGAGGCCATCGCCGCATACGCGCCGGGACGTCACGCGGTGCCGCTCGTGTACCTGCGGGCCACGGATCGGGACCCGGTGTTGGACTCGCACGCGGCGGCCTGGTGGAAGGCGCTGACGACCGCTTCGTTCCAATCCCACGACGTGCGCGGCAACCACTTCACCGTCATGGAGGAACCCCACGTGGCGGAGGTGGCGCGGCTCATCCGGGACACGCTGACAACGGGAAGGGGAGGGGCGCGCGATGACCTCGACGCGGGATGAATGGAAGACGGAGCTCTCCCGGCGCTTCGCCGCGTTCGTGGAGGCCTACGAGCACGGGAGCCTGGAGGCCCTGTCCGAGCTGTTCTGGCACGACGACGACATCGTGGTCGTGGGCACGCACTCCAACCTCCACTTCATCGGCTGGGCGCAGGTGGAGCACTCCTTCCGCGCCCAGTTCGGGAGCCTGCGCGACCTCCGCGTGACGCTGCGCTCGGAGCAGCTCTGGCGCGGAGGTGCACCGCCCTCCACGATGGCCTGCCTCACGGTGCCCTCGATGGACATCGCCCTGATCGCGGGCGGCAAGCCCGTCACCTTCGAGGGCATCCGCGTGGCCTGCGCCTTCGAACGCCGGGGCACCGAGTGGCGGATGGTCCAGATGCACTGGTCGCTTCCGCGCACGGAGGTGCTGGTGGACCACAAGTATCGCTGATCACCCCGGAGGCAGCGGCGAGCGTCGAGGCGTGCCCAGCAGCTCCAGCGTGCGCAGCGCCACGTCCGCCAGCGTGGACGAGCACGGCATGCAGCCCCCGCCGCAGCAGGGCGCCCAGTCGCCCTCCGGGTCCCGCAGCAGCGGATACACGCAGCTCCGCAGGGACTGGGGCAGTCCCGCGTCGTCGCAAGCCTGACGCAGCGCTGCCTGCACGGTGGCATCCTTTACGTCCATCGCTTCAGCTTCCTAACCGACACCCGGGAGGAAGGCAGCCCATGCGCACGGCATCGTTCATCGGTCAGGTCCTCGCGGGGCTCCTCGCCTGCGCATGCACGAGGACCCCCCCGTCCTCCCGCACGCCCGCGGACGACCCCACGCTGCGCCTCATGGACACCTTGCGTGCGCACGCACGGACGCACGCTCCCGTGTGCTCTCCAAGCGCGGCGCTGCTCCAACCCGGAGGCGGCATCGACCTGGAGCGCCTCCGCGCTGCCGGCCACCCCGTCATCGTCTGGACCGTGAACGACCTGCCCACGATGCAGGCCCTGCTCCGGCGCGGCGTGGACGGCATCATCAGCGACCGGCCGGACCTCCTGATGCAGGCGGTGCGCGGCTTCGACGCCAACGGCGACGGCACCCCCGGGGACCTGCTGGACGCGGACGGGCTCATCGACCCGAGGCGCTTCGATGCACAGGGCCACCGGGGCGCGCGGAACCTGCGGCCGGAGAACACGCTGCCCGCCTTCGAGGCCGCGCTCGACCACCGGATGACCACGCTGGAGCTGGACACCGTCCTCACCGCCGACGGCGTCCCCGTGCTCTCCCACGACCCGGACCTGTCTCCCGCGAAGTGCCGCCACGCGGATGGAAGCCCGCTGCCTGCTCCCGTCCCCATCTCGACCCGCACCGTCGCGAAGCTCCAGGCCAGCTTTGTCTGCGACCGGCTCCTCGAGGACCGCCCGGACCAGACGAACGACCGCGCCCTCTCTCCGGAAGCCGTCGCGTTCGCCGCCCGCGCCGGACTCCCGGACCCCTACGCCGTCCCCACCCTGAGCCAGGTGTTCGCCTTCGCGGCGGACCAGGCGGACGCCGCCCATGAAGCCCGCGACCCGCTCCGCGCCCGGAGCGCCCGCCGCGTCCGCTTCAACGTGGAACTCAAACGGACAGCAGAGGAGGCAGACGTCGCTCCCGCCCATGGCGACGCGGTCGCTCAGGTCATCCAGGAAGCAGGGCTCGCACGGAGGGTGGACGTGCAGTCCTTCGACCTGCGCGCCGTGCGCTCCATGCAGGAGCGTCACCCGGAGCTGCGCGCCGTTCTCCTCCTGGAAAAGGCCGCCGAGTAGCCAGACGGTCCATTCCCCGACCGAGAAATCAAGGATTTAGTCAGGCGACGAAATCATCTTGCGCTAAATCGTTAGGGGCCTTACTAGACGCCCCGTCTTGAACCCCTCCCGTCCCAGAAACGCCACGCCGATGAAGCTGGTGCCCCGGTACGAGCGGCTGAAGCAGCTGGCTCAGCGCTTCCCCACGCTCGACCCCAGCGCCATCGAGACGTGCCTGACGATGCTGCGTCTCTCCAATGAGCTGACCGAAGCCTACGAAGCGCACTTCGCACGCCACGGCGTGTCGCACGGGCGCTTCGTCGTGCTGGTGCAGCTGTTCGCGGCGGAGGACTCGGGGGAGACCCTGCGTCCCGCGGACCTCGCGGAGCTGGCGAGCTGCAGCCGCGCGACCATCACCGGCCTGTTGGACACGCTGGAGAAGGACGGCTTCATCTCCCGCGTGGATCACCCCGAGGACCGGCGCATGTACTCCGTGCACCTCACCTCGAAGGGCCGCGAGTTCATCCTGGGCATGATGCCCGATCACTACCGCCGCATCGCCGCGCTCATGGCTCCCTTGAGCCTGGATGAGCGGGACACGCTTCGCGCCCTGCTCGCCAAGGTGTCCTCCGGCATCCCCGCCCTGCGGGACCCCTGAGCAGCCCCTCCCCACACCCCTTC
>NZ_RAWC01000050.1:0-47098 GCF_003611685.1 Corallococcus sp. CA049B
GGGTGGCAGGGGGGGCGGCCCCCAGGAGCGGCAGGAGCAACGTCGGGGCAAGGACACGGGACAGGGACTTCCACGCGGGCATGCGGCCTCCTGGAACGGTGGACCGGGGCACTCTGGGCCAGGCCCCGCCGGGTTCAACAGAGGAGGGCGACAAACCTGACATAAGGCTGTCACGGGCAGGGGCGACATTGGGTTCGTTCCCACAACGCGGCACCGGAGATTCCGCCATGAGCCAGAACGACCTGTCGAAGACCCTTCCCCTGCGCGGCCTGCACACCTACGCGGGCGGCTGCCTGTGTGGCGCCGTGCGTTACGAGGCCACCGTGGACCTGGCCGGGGTGACCCGCTGCAACTGCACCATCTGCATGAAGTACGGCTACGGCGGCGGCGTGGGGATGAAGCCGGACGCCTTCCGGCTCCTCAAGGGCCAGGACGCCCTCAAGAAGTACGGGCGCGACGGCAGCCCCAACACGCGCAGCTTCTGCTCGAACTGCGGCGTCGTGTGCTACGGCGACGGCGACGTCCCGGAGCTGGGCGGGAAGTTCGTCTCCATCTACGTCAACACGCTGGATGACGTGGACCCGTCGCTGCTCACCTTCCACTACTGGGACGGCCGGCACGACAACTGGGCGGCCGGGATGCGGCCCACGCCGTGGCCCTTCCAGGCCGCGGCCTGAGGACGCCTGGAGGGGCAGGGGCCTTTTTCGCGCCCCTGCCCGTCACCGCCCATGCCTACACATTCCCCGCGGCGGCCCGGCCCGCGGCGCGGCCGGAGAAGATGCAGCCGCCCAGGAACGTGCCTTCCAGGGCGCGGTAGCCGTGGACGCCACCGCCTCCGAAGCCGGCCACCTCACCTGCCGCATAGAGCCCTGGGATGGTCTTCCCCTGGGCGTTGAAGACGCGGCCCTGGAGGTCCGTCTCGAAGCCGCCCAGCGTCTTGCGCGTGAGGATGTTCAGCTTCACGCCGATGAGCGGCCCCGCCTTGGGGTCCAGGATGCGGTGCGGCTTCGCGGTGCGCACCAGCTTGTCACCCCGGTAGTTGCGCGCCTGGCGGATGGCGGCCAGCTGCAAATCCTTGCTGAAGGGGTTGTCCATCTGCAGGTCGCGGGCCTTCACCTCGCGCTCCACGGTGGCGAAGTCCAGCAGCGGGCTTGCCGTCTTCGCGTTCATCCCGGCGACCAGGTCGCGCAGGTTGTCGGAGATGACGAAGTCCTCGCCCTTCTCCTTGAAGGCCTCCACCGGACCCATGGCCTTCTTGCCCACGGCGCGGTTGAGCACGCCCAGCCAGTCCTTGCCGGTGAGGTCCGGGTTCTGCTCCGAGCCGGAGAGCGCGAACTCCTTCTTGATGATCCACTGGTTGAGGATGAACCAGGTGTGCTCGTGGCCCGTCTTGAGGATGTGCTCCAGCGTGCCCAGCGTGTCGAAGCCGGGGAACAGCGGCGGCGGCAGGCGCTTGCCGGTGGCGTCCAGCCATAGCGAGCTGGGGCCCGGCAGGATGCGGATGCCGTGCCGGGGCCAGATGGGGCTCCAGTTCCGCAGGCCCTCCGTGTAGTGCCACATGCGGTCGCGGTTGATGAGGCGCCCGCCCGCGGCCTCCGTGATGGCGATCATCCGGCCGTCCACGTGGTCGGGCACGCCTTGAATCATGAACTTCGGCGCGGGGCCCATGCGCTGGGGCCACGCCTTGCGCACCAGCTCGTGGTTGCCGCCGATGCCGCCGGACGTGACGATGACCGCGCTCGCGCGCAGCTCGAAGTCACCAGTCGTCACGCGCGAGCTGCTGGCGCCGCGCGGGACGTCCGTGGGCTCGAGCGTCATGCCGCGCACGCCCACCACGGCGCCGTTCTGCGTGAGCAGCTCGTCCACGCGGTGGCGGAAGTGGAAGGTGAGGGTGCCCTTGGCTTCGGCCGCCTTGGCGCGGCGGACGAAGGGCTCCAGCACGCCGGGGCCGGTGCCCCAGGTGACGTGGAAGCGGGGGACGGAGTTGCCGTGGCCCACGGCGCCGTAGCCGCCTCGCTCCGCCCAGCCCACCACGGGGAACCAGCTCATGCCCTGTTGGACGAGCCAGGGGCGCATCTCGCCCGCGGCGAAGTTGACGAAGGCCTCCGCCCACTGGCGCGGCCAGTGGTCCTCCTCGCGGTCGAAGGCGGCGGTGCCCATCCAGTCCTCCATCGCGAGCGCGTGGGAGTCCTTGATGCCCATGCGCCGCTGCTCGGGCGAGTCCACGAGGAACAGGCCGCCGAACGACCAGAACGCCTGGCCGCCCAGGTTCTGCGGTCCCTCCTGGTCCACCACGGCGACGCGCTTGCCCGCATCCGCGAGCTCGGTCGCGGCGACGAGTCCCGCGAGCCCTCCGCCCACGACAATGACATCCACTTCCTGTCCCATGCGTGCCTCCCGGTAGCACCTGGCGCGCGCGATGATAGCGGTTCGCCCGAAAGGGCAGGGTTTCCTTCACCTGCGCATCCCGGCGCTCCGGAGGCTAGACTCCCCGCGCATGGAGCCAGATGTGAAGGGCAACACGGGACCGCTGGGCCATGATGCCGCCGCCTACGCGCAGCGTCAGGAGGGGCTGTCCCCGGAGCCGCTGCGGGACGCGGCCTGGAGCGTGGCGGGGCAGCGGGCCTTCGGCGTGGTGCTCGACGTGGGCTCGGGCAGTGGCGGGTGGATCCGCCGGCTGCAGCGCAACCCCGCCGTCGAGCGCATCCTCAGCACGGACATCCACGACGCGGGCGCCAGCCGCCTGCCGGGTGTGGAGTTCCAGCTGCGGGACGTGTCCCGGGACGCGCTGCCGTGGGGCGACGCGTCGGTGGACTGGGTGTTCGCCATTGAAGTGCTGGAGCACCTGGCCAACCCGCGCCACTTCGTGAAGGAGGCCTTCCGCGTGCTCAAGCCCGGAGGCCACCTCTTCTTCACCACGCCCAACAACGACAGCCTGACGGCGCGGCTGTCCTTCCTGGTCCGGGGCTACTTCCCCGCGTTCTGCGAGCAGGACTACCGGGACTCCGGACACATCACGCCCATCACGGAGCTGGACGCGCGGCGCATGGCCGTGGAGGCGGGGTTCCAGTCCATCGACTTCGACTACCCGTTGCCCGGGCGCATTCCCCGCAGCAGCGTGTACTGGCAGCGGTTCGTGCCGGGGCTGCGCGGCCGGTGGTGGAGCGACGGGCTGTTCGCGCTGCTGACCCGGCCGCGCTGAAAAGACAGAGGACGGGACTGGCCGCCTGTTCAGGCTCCGTGGTAGCCCTGCCGCGAACCAGCGAGGAGCGCGGATGCAACAGCGTTGCGTGTGGGTGGGAGCGGATCCGCTGTACCAGATCTACCACGACGAGGAGTGGGGCGTGCCGGTGCGCGACAGCCGCGCGCTCTGGGAGATGTTGATGCTGGAGGGCTTCCAGGCGGGGCTCGCGTGGATCGTCATCCTGCGCAAGCGCGAGGCCTTCCGGAAGGCGTTCAAGGGCTTCGACCCGAAGGTGGTGGCGCGCTTCACGGAGAAGGACGTCACGCGCCTGATGGCGGATGAAGGCATCGTCCGGGCTCGCGCGAAGATTGAGGCGACCATCGGCAACGCGCGCGCCTATCTGAAGATGCAGGAGGCGGGCGAGGACTTCTCCGCGTTCGTCTGGGGCATGGCGGGCGGGAAGCCCATCCGCAACGTGTGGAAGGGCCGGGGCGACGTGCCGGCGAAGACGGAGCTGTCGGAGGCGTACTCCAAGGCCTTCAAGCAGCGCGGCTTCAAGTTCGTGGGGCCGGTCATCGTCTACGCGTGGATGCAGGCCACGGGCATCGTGGATGACCACACGGTGGACTGCTTCCGGCACGGCGTGCGGCACCGGTGACGTGAACCGACGAAACACCTAGGAGATACGGAATGCGGATCAGCGTGACGAGCGTGATGGTGGATGACCAGTCCAAGGCCCTGAAGTTCTACACGGAGGTCCTGGGCTTCGTGCTGAAGGTGGACGTCCCGCTGGGCCCCAAGGACCGGTGGCTGACCGTCGTCGCGCCGGACGCGCCGGAGGGCACGCAGATTCTGCTGGAGCCCATGGGCTTCGCGCCCGCGCGCGTGTTCCAGAAGGCGCTGTTCGACGCGGGCATCCCGTTGACGTCGTTCGGCGTGGACGACTGTCAGGCGGAATATGAACGCATGGTGAAACTCGGCGTGGTGTTCCGCAGCAAGCCCACCGTCATGGGCCCCGTCACCGTCGCTGTCTTCGAGGACACTTGCGGAAACCTCATCCAGATGGCGCAGGTCTGAGCCTGTGATGTTGCCCCGGGCTCCCGGGGTGTTGCGCTAGCGTGGAGCCATGTCTTCGGAGCGCAGCAAGGGCCGTGTCCGCAGGGTGGAGGAATGGTTGGGGCGACTCTCCTCGCGCGATGTGAGCGCACGCGAGGAGGCGCAGTCGGCGTTGGAGGAGCTGCTGATATCCGGGGAGCCGGAGTCGCGGGAGCGGACCGCGCGGGCGCTCCTGGAAGAGCTGGGGCGGCCCGGGACATCGGTCGAGGAGCCCCTGCTGTTCCTGTTGCAGCGCAGCTGGTGGCCGCCGCAGGCGGGCCTCACCGGGCTCGCCGTCCAGAGCGTGCTGTCAGTGCTGACGCGGATGGAGGCGGACGCCCCCGCGCTGGAGAACGCGGCGAGCGTGCTCGCCGGGGTGTGCCGGGTGGATCCCTTCCAGCTCGCCGCGCTGGACGGGTTGTTCCAGCACCCGAGGGCTTCCGTGCGCGGCGCCATGGCGAAGGTCGTGGGCCGGCTGGGGACCGCCGCGGCGTCGGAGCTGCGCCAGCTGCTGGCGCTCCTGGAGGACGAGGAGCCCGTGGCGCTCTCCGCGCTGGAGTCCCTGGCCGCGCTCGCTCCGTTGGCGCCGGACCTCACCGCGCCCCGGCTGCTGGAGCAGGTGCGCACGTCGGACGGAGCGCGCCTCTACCTGGCCCTGGTGTCGCTGCGGGGCCTGCTGGAGGAGCTGAACGGAGAGGCGCGGCCCGCGCCCGCGCTGCCGGACCTGGAGTCCGCGCTGCTGCGCCCCCTGACCGCGCCGGAGGCGCCCATCCGGCAGGAAGCGGCGGCGCTGCTGGGGCTGTGCGGTCCGCTGTCGCCGGAGGTCGTCGCGGCCCTGCGCGAGCACCTCCGCGACGAGAGTCCGCACGTCGCGGCCCGCTCCGCCGTGGCGCTGGTGCGCTCCGGCGCTCCGGCGGCGGAGGCCCTCTTCCTGCTGAAGGGCCAGCTGGGCCCGGCCGCGTCGCGCGACCTCCAGGAGGCCGCCGTGGCCGCGCTGGAGGAGGCGGACCCGGCCCGGTTGGGCCGGGCCCGGGGGATGTTGGAGGCGGTGGCTCGCGACGCGGCGGGGCTGACGCGCGAGGCCCTCTTCGAGCTGCTGGGTCAGCTGCCTTGAGGCGTCAGCACCCCAGGTTGTTGCCGGGGCTCACGCCGAGCAGGGAGCAGAACTGCAGGTACTTGTCGATGCGGCTCTGCACCTGGCCGGGGTTGCGGCCGTAGCACTCCACCGACCCGTTGATGGTGCGGATGGTCTCACCGAAGCCCGCGCCGTTGACGATGGCGTTGTGGGCCGTCATGGAGCCGGCGCCGTTCTGCGTGGTCCAGAACCAGAAGCCCGTGCGCCACGCGGCGTTCGCGTCCTGGGCCAGCAGGTCCGGGTTCGCCTGGAGCGGCAGGCCCAGCGCGTTGCCCGCGGCGCAGTAGTTGCCGTTCCACGACAGCTGCATGGGGCCGCGTCCGAAGTACCGCTTGCCCGGAGCGCAGCTGCACCCCGGAGGACCCCACGACGTGTCGCAGTAGTCGCCCTTGTTGATCTCCTCGATGTAAACGAGCCCGCCCGTCTCGTGCGACACGTTGGCCAGGAAGGCGGCCACCTCGCGCTTGCGCGTGTCGGAGTCACCCGTCGTCGCCAGGCCCGGGAAGCCGTTCGCCGCGGCGATGAGCGCGTCGTACGTGTAGAAGCCGTTGCGGCTGGGGAACATGGTGTTGAACATGTCCCGGGTGAGGATGGCCCCGAAGCCCGAGCCTCCGCTCCCACCGCCGGAGACCTTGTCGAACGTCCAGCGCTGGTTGTCCCGGTCCGCGTAGTACGGGTACTGGACGATGAGCGTGCCGTTGTCGAAGGAGCCCCACGACAGGTCCATGGCCATGCCGGTGTGGCGCGGGTGGAAGCTGAACTGCGTGCCGCCCCGGTTGATGAACTGGAACTGCTGGTTGGCGCCGTCAAGGTAGGTCCACTGGTGGAGGACCGCGTTCTCCGCGGTGCTGACCCCCTGGATGTCCAGCGCCTTGCCGCTGTTGACGTTGATGATCTTCCAGAACCCGCCGGACGTGGGCGAGATGCGGAACTTCTGCGCGTTGGTGCCGTTGCAGTCCCACTGCTGCACCTTCGCGCCGTCCGCCGTGCTGGACGACGCCACGTCGATGCACTTGTTCGTCCGCACCGAGCGGATGACGTAGTCGCCCTCCGTGATGGTCGACACCACGGCGGCGCTCTCCACCTGGCCCACGGTTTCTGGCGCGGTGTCTCCGGCCTCCGGACCCGAACATCCCGCCAGCGCGCCCACCACTCCCAGCAACGACAGACCGCGGATCATTCCCTTGTGGCTCATGACGTCTCCCGTGAGTACCGCCAGCAGGTGAAGGAACTCCTGGGAGGTGGATTCGTACATCCCAGGTGGACTTTGTTCTTTGAAAGAACAAAGTCTCCTGGCTTCATGCCATCAGGCTAGATATCCAGTCAATCCGGGGAATCCGAAAGACGCTTCAGGAGGCGCTCCGTGAAGAGGTACGCGTCTCCTGGCCACCGCGCGGACACGTAGCGCCCGTCCTCCACCACGAAGGCGGGCGCGTGGTCCGTCGCGGTGCCGCGCTTGGACAGGACGCGGGGGCCGCGCTCGAAGTGACTCGGGTCCGCGAGCGCGGCGACGACCTCCTCCTCCACGTAGGCAGGGTAGGTCCGGTAGTAGCGCCCCAGCTTCCACGCCGTCAGCAGGTACGCGGAGCGCTCCATGTACTTGGGCAGGCACGTGGTGCGCGTGCCGTGGAGCACGCTGCGTCCGGTGGCCGGGTCCTTCGTGCGCGCCAGCACCAGCACGCCGTGGCAGATGGCCGCCACGGGCCGCTGGAGCGCCCAGAACGCCGCCACCTTCGTCTGGAGTGCTCCGCTGCCCAGGTACTGCCGCATGCCCGGCGCATGGCCCCCGGGCAAGAGGAGCGCGTCGAAGTCGGACGGCGTCACGGCGTCCCAGGTCAGCGGCTTCTGGAAAGCCTCCGTGAGCGTGAGGTCGCCGTAGAAGCGCCGGGGCTCCGGCTCCGCGCCCAGCTTCCCGAAGAGCACGCCCGTGAGCAGCAGCGGATCCGCGGCGGGCATGTGGCCCCTCTCCGTGGCGAAGACGACTTCATGGCCCGCGTCGGTGAGCATGCGCCAGGGCACGGCCACCTCGGTGACGTCGAAGTCATGGTCGGGCAGCGGGACGAGGACGCGGCGGGCGGAGGCCATGCGACGAGTCTTCTCCGCAGCTTTGAGGCTGACAAGCCGTCAGGCGAAAGGCCTCACCAGATGACGGGGGCGTTTGGATCCCAGACCAGTGCAACGCGCGCCCGGAGAGAGCGGCCCTCCCGGAGCTGAAGGTCATTGCGCACGTGCGGGTGGTAGTGATCCTGTTCGAAGCGCAAGGCGTATGGCCCGGGGGGAAGATTTGGAAAGCGGAAGCTTCCTTGGTCGTCCGTGACCAGAACCGCCTCCTGCTTGAGGGCAGGCGATCTGAGAATGACAACCACGTTCGTGAGCGGTCTCCGGGTGACGGCGTCGATGACGGTGCCGAAGATGGCGCTGTCGGACTGTGCGCTCGTGGGGGCAGAGGCCAGCAACAACACGAGGCAGGGCAGGACGTGGAACAGGAACCTCATCGGTGACCCCCTCTCGACTCAGGAACCGCGCTCGACCTCCATACGGTAGCCCACGCCGCGCACGGTCTGGATGGAGAAGCGGGAGGCGCTGGTCCACTTGAGCTTGCGCTTCAGGCTGGAGACGAAGTTGTCCACGGTGTGCGGATCCACCACCACGTCCGTGCCCCAGACCGCGTCCAGGATTTCGTCGCGCTTGAGCGCCCGCTCGCGCTCCTTCAGGAAGAAGGCCAGCAGGTCGAACTCCTTGCGCGTCAGCTCCACCTCCGCGCCCTCGGGCGTCTCCACGCGCCGCCGGTCCAGGTCCACGCTGTAGCCCGCGAAGCGCAGGACCTTCGCCGGGGCCACGCCGCCGCGCCGCAGGTGGGCTCCCACTCGCGCGAGCAATTCGCGCAGCCGGTAGGGCTTGCCCAGGTAGTCCTGCGCGCCGGACTCGAAGCCGCGCACCACGTCCTCCTCCAGGGTGCGTGCGGTGAGCATCAGCACCGGCACGCTCAGGCCCTCCTCTCGCAGCGAGCGGCAGAGCGTGTAGCCGTCTCCATCCGGCAGCATCACGTCCAGGAGGATGAGCTGGAAGTCGCGGCGGGACAGCTGCTCCCGCGCCTCCTTCACCGTGGCGGCCTCCTCCACGGCGTAGCCGCCCTGGTGCTCCAGGTTGTCGCGCAGCGCGAGCCGCAGGTTCGGGTCGTCCTCCACGACGAGGACGGTGGGGGCGGCGGTGGTCATGCGGTGCTCCGGGCCTCGGGCCGGTACTCGGGAAGGGTCAATTCGAAGGTGGTGCCTTCGGGGCTGGAGGCCGCCACGCGCAGCGTGCCTCCGTGCAGCCGGGCAATCTTCCGGCACAGCGCGAGCCCCAGCCCGCTGCCGGGCACCTCGCGGCCGTCGCGGCCGGACAGCCGGTAGAACTCGCCGAAGACGCGCTCCCATTCGGACGCCGGGATGCCGGTGCCGTTGTCCGTGAAGTGCACGCGCCCACCGGGCAGCGTCTGGACGTGCAGCCGCACGGGGCTGCGGGTGTTGTAGGCGCACGCGTTGCGCGCCAGGTTCGCCAGGAGCAGCCGCAACAGCTGCGCGTCCGCGTTCAATTCGCGCGCGTCCACGTCCGCGGTCAGCTCCACCGGCACCGGCGCGCCGGACTCCAGGTCGCGGCGCAGGTTGGAGACAAGTTCGTCCAGCCGCACCGGCGCGAGCTTTGGCACCCAGCGCCCCTTGTCGATGCGGTTGAAGGACAGCAGGTTCTCCACCAGGAAGCCCAGCCCGTCCGCCTCGCGGATGATGCGCGCGGGGTAGTCCTTCGCGTCCGCGCCCTCCGCCACCCGCCACTCCAGCGTCTCCGCGAGCAGGCGGATGGAGGCCAGCGGCGTGCGCAGTTCGTGCGACACCGTGGCCACGAAGTCGCTCTTCAGCTCCAGGAAGCGGTACTTGCGCTGCTGCGCCACGAAGGCCAGCGCCGCGATGGTGAGCGCCAGCGCCGCGCACAGGGCCAGCATCAGCGTCTTGAGCCGGTAGCGGCTCTCCAGCGCGTCCTCGCTCCGCGCCCACATGGACGACTCCACCGCCACGGGCAGCGACGTCAGCGGCACCACCGCCGCATCCACCGACAGGGTCACGCGCCCGTCCGCCTCCAGCAGGCCGCGCTCGCGCATCTCGCGGGTGAGCCCCGCCAGCAGCCCGGGCAGGTCCAGCGCCAGCCCGCGCACGTCGCCTCCGGACAACGGCTCCAGGTACCAGCCGGACCGTGTCAGCATCGGCTCCGGTACGTCCGCTGGCATGGGCAGCGGCGACGTCGCCAGCTCTCGCACCCGTGCCTCGAAGTCCGCCACCGGCAAGCCTACGCGCGTGGAGAGCGCCGCCACCTTCTCCCGCAGGAAGTCGAAGTCCTCCGGCGTGAAGCGCGAGCGCTTGAGCAACAGCAGCCGCTGCAACCCCTCCAGCCGGCCACCCCCCTGGCCGTCCACGAGTCCGTCGCGGACCAGTCCCCGCATCAGGTCCGGCACCACGTCGCCCCGCGCCGCCACGTCCTCCAGCACCACCAGCAGCGACGGCAGGTCGCGCGTGGACGCGAGCACGAAGCGGGTGCGGTGCTGGAGCAGCGCCATCAGCGACAGCTGGGTGGCCTTCCGGTCCTTCGCCTTCAGCGCCTGCTCCACCAGCGCCAGCCGCTCCAGCCGCTCCTTCCAGGGGCCTTCGTCCTCGTCCGCGACCTCCGTGCCCGCGCGCAGCCTGGCGTAACGCTCCTTCGCGGGCGCGTCCCCGGCCGTGTCGAACCGCGCCATCCGGGGCAGCACCTGCTCCCCCTGTTCCCGCAGGTACAGCCCCGGCGTGGCCACGAGCGGATCCTCCTTGGCCGCCGCCCGCGTGTCGCGCGTGTCCTCCATGCCGTCGCGCAGTGCCTGTGCCAGTGACGCGCGGGCGTACTGCTCCAGGGCCTCGCGCCGGGAGCGGAGCGAGGCCCGCGCATCCTCGCGTTCCGCGGCGAAGATGCGGTGGAGGTAGCCCAGGCCGACCCCGAGCCCGGCGAGGCCGAGCGCGAGGGCGACGAGGGTGGGCAGCAGCCTGCGCGGCATCCGGGACGTGCCTACTTGATGGTGGGGACGCGGTCGGCGTCCATGGTGCGCACCGGCGAGATGGACTCGAAGCGGTCCTCGCGGAGGTCCAGCTTCTTCGCCAGACGGATGAGCTCACCCAGCTCCACCACGTCCTGGCGGGTCTTCAGCGGCGTGCCCAGCTCCGCCCACAGCGACATGAGCGCGTCGTAGGTGAGCGGCCGTGCCCAGTAGGAGCCGCGCAGCTTCTCCGCGAAGGCGGCGGCGACGTAGGACAGGCGGGTGGGGGAGGCGGCCTTCTCAAAGGCGGGGCGCAGGAGCGTCACGGGCATCGCCTTCTCGATGAGCTTCGAGCTGCCGCCCTCCGGGGCCTTGTAGCGGATGCGCAGCGTGCCGAAGTTCGTCTGGGACGGGTCGCGCAGCTTCACCTCGTAGAGGGCGGTGACGGCGTGGCCCGCGCCCACCTCGCCCGCGTCCACGCGGTCGTCGTCGAACTGCTGCTTGGTGAGCAGCCGGTTCTCGTAGCCGATGAGGCGGTAGCGGGACACCGTCTTGCGGTCGAACTCCACCTGGAGCTTCACGTCCTTGGCCACCACCTGGAGCGTGCCGGTGAGGTTCTGCACGAAGATGCGGCGGGCCTCCTGCAGCTTGTCCACGTAGGAGTAGTTGCCTTCCCCCACCTGGGCCAGCCGCTCCATCAGCACGTCGTTGTAGTTGCCCATGCCGAAGCCCACGGTGGACAGGGTGATGCCCGCCGCCGCCTGGTCCTTCACGCGCGCCCAGATGCCATCCGCCTCGGTGATGCCGTTGTTCGCCACGCCGTCCGAGCAGAGGACGATGCGGTTGATGCCGCCCTTCACGAGGTGGCTCGCGGCCAGCGCGTAGCCCAGCTCGATGCCCGCCTGTGCGTTGGTGGCCCCCTCCGGCTGGAGGCTGTCGATGGCGCTCAGGATGGCGGCCTTTTGCGAGGCGTTGGTGGGGGCGAGCACCTGATGGGCGGTGCTGCCGTAGACGACGATGGACACCCAATCCCGCTCATCCAGTGCGTCCACCAGCAGGCGCAGCGAGCGCTTCACCAGCCCCAGCCGGTTCTCCATGTTCATGGAGCCGGACACGTCGATGACGAAGACCAGGTTCCCCGGCTTGCGCTGGTCGCGGCTCACGTCGCGCGCCTTCACGCCGATGTGCACCACCTGGTAGCCCTTTCGCGCGGGGGAGGGGAAGCCCTCCACGTTCACGCTGAACGGCGCGTCCGTGGCGCTGGCGTAGTCGTAGTCGAAGGTGTTGACGAACTCCTCCACGCGCACGGCCTGCTCGTCTGGCAGCGAGCCGCGCTCCAGGTACGCACGCGTCAGCGTGTACGACGCCGTGTCGGTGTCCACGGAGAAGGTGGAGAAGCGCTCCTCCTCGGTGTCCACGGTGGGGTTCACGCCGTAGCCCTTGAAGTACATGTCGAAGAAGGGCTGGCCATTCGGGGCCAGGGTGCGCTCCGGCGCGGGCTGCGGCGAGCCGTCCACCACGTAGCCGTGGTCAGGCGCCGGTCCCGCCAGGGGCTGGCTGGAGCGGACCGCACTGCCCGGGCCGCCCGGGCGTGCCACCGCGATGCGCTTGATGAACTCCTGGTCGACGTTGACGCCCTGGTTCGTGGAGCCCACGTCGATGGTCGGGGGCGCGCCGACGATGAGCTCCACCGACGAGAACTTCTCACCGAGCAGCTCCACGTTCAGCCGGATGGCGCGATTCACTCGCAGCTCGATGCCCGGGCGTGCGTACGGTTTGTATTCCTCCTTCTCGAACCTCACGGTGTAGGTGCCCGCGGGAATCCGCGGGATGCGGTAGTTCCCCTGGGCGTCCGTGACGACCGTCTGTTCGCCCTGCAGGCTCGGCGAGGTCGCGCTGACGACTACGTCCTGGATGGGCTTCCGGGTCTCGACGTCAATCACCGTGCCGAAGATGGCGCTCGTGGGGGGAGCGCCCGCGTCCGGCTGGGCGCTCACGGGCACGGCGGACATCATCAGGAGCAGCGGCAGGGTGCTTTTCAGGAGGGACTTCAGCATGGACCACCTCTCGCGCATCAGGGTGGAGCCATCATCCAGATGCGCCCCGCATCGAACCGCATGGCGGGCTCGTCTCCTCATCATGGTTTCATCATGAAGGGAAACCGTGCCGGGGGCGCGGTGTCTGATTAGAAAGGCCGTCCATGACGGCACTCGACACCCTCTTTCCCTCCGAAGAGCAGCTTCCCCCCGGCGTGCGGCTGCCCGCGTACCTGGAGCAGCGCGAGTACCTGGTGGGAGGCGAGCTGCGCACCTGGGCCGGCGAGCTCAACCCGGTGGCGAGCCCCGTGTTCGTCCGGACCCCGGAGGGGCTGAAGCAGAAGGTCATTGGCGCCACGCCGCTGCTCACCTCGCGCGAGTCGCTGGATGCGCTGGCGGCGGCGGTGAAGGCGTACGACTCCGGCCGGGGCGTCTGGCCCTCCCTCAAGGTGGCCGAGCGCATCGAGCACGTGGAGCGCTTCCTCACCGCCATGCGCGCCCAGCGCACCGCGGTGGTGAACCTGCTCATGTGGGAGATTGGCAAGACGCAGCCGGACTCGGAGAAGGAGTTCGACCGCACGGTGGACCTCATCGTGGAGACCATCCGCGCGCTGAAGGAGCTGGACCGCACCTCGTCCCGCTTCGTCCAGGACCAGGGCATCATGGCGCAGATCCGCCGCGCGCCCATGGGCGTGGCCCTGTGCATGGGGCCGTACAACTACCCCCTGAACGAAACCTTCAGCACGCTCTTCCCCGCGCTGCTGATGGGCAACACGGTGGTGTTCAAACCGGCGAAGTTCGGCGTGCTGCTGGTGCGCCCGCTGCTGGAGGCGTTCCGGGACTGCTTCCCGCCCGGCGTCATCAACATCATCTACGGCCGCGGCCGGGAGACGGTGGGCGCGCTGATGGAGAGCGGGCAGGTGGACCTGTTCGCCTTCATCGGCACCAACAAGGGCGCCAGCGAACTGAAGCGCATGCACCCCCGGCCGCACCGCCTCAAGTCCGTGCTGGGCCTGGACGCGAAGAACCCGGCCATCATCCTGGAGGACGCGGACCTGGATAACGCGGTGAAGGAGTGCATCACCGGCACGCTGTCCTTCAACGGCCAGCGGTGCACGGCGCTCAAGCTGCTGGTGGTGCACCGGAACATCGTGGACGCGTTCCTCGCGAAGTTCACCGCCGCCGTGGACAAGCTCAAGCCCGGCATGCCCTGGGACCCGGGCGTCGCCGTCACGCCGCTGCCGGAGCCGGGCAAGGGGACGTACCTCCAGGGGCTGGTGGACGACGCGGTGGGGAAGGGCGCGCGCGTGGTGAACCAGACGGGCGGGCAGGCGTCCCGGTCGTTCTATTCACCCACGGTGGTGTACCCGGTCACGCGGGACATGCGGCTGGCCACGGAGGAGCAGTTCGGTCCGGTGGTGCCGGTGATGGTCTTCGACGAGGACGCGGAGGCCGTGCGGCTGGTGGTGGAGTCGCAGTTCGGTCAGCAGCTGAGCCTGTTCGGCAAGGACTCCGCGCGCATCGGGCGGTTCATCGACGCGTTCTCCAACCAGGTGGGCCGCATCAACCTCAACTGCCAGTGCCAGCGCGGGCCGGACACGTTCCCGTTCAATGGCCGCAAGGACTCCGCGGAAGGGACGCTGTCCGTGGCGGACGCGCTGCGGGTGTTCTCCATCCGCACGCTGGTGGCGACGAAGACGACGCCGGACAACACCGCGCTCGTGCAATCCATCCTGACCCGCAGAGAGTCGGATTTCCTCACCACGGACTTCCTCTTCTAGTCCCGCCTTGGCCCTGGGTGGTATGCCCTGGGCCATCCCATGGCGCCGCGCACCACGACCCTCGAGCTGCACAAGGAAGAGATGAAGTTCTCCGCGGGGCACTTCACCATCTTCTCCGCCACGCACCGCGAGAACCTGCATGGGCACAACTTCTCCGTCTACGTCGCGCTGACGGGGGAGGTGTCCGACGACGGCCTGCTCGCGGACTACGGCCCGCTCAAGCAGGCCATCATCCAGCGCTGCAAGGCCTGGAACGAGACGTTCTTCCTGCCCGCCCACTCCAAGCACCTGCGGCTGGAGCGGGACGAAAAGGGCAACCACGTGGCGCACTTCAACGGCGAGGAGCTGCGCTTCCTCGCGCGCGACGTCACGGTGCTCCCGGTGGCCAACGTGTCGCTGGAGGAGCTGGCGCGCGTCTTCGGCGAGGAGCTGGTGGGCGACGGCAGCGGCATGGCGCGCGACCACATCACGGGGCTGGTGGTGAAGTGCGCTTCGGGCCCTGGCCAGTGGGCCTCCTGGGAGTGGAGACGCGATGTCTGATCAGGTCCTCATCACCGGCGCCAGCCGGGGCATTGGCCGGGCGGCGGCGGAGCGCTTTCGCAAGGAGGGCTGGCGCGTCATCAACGTGTCGCGAAGCCCCTGCACCGTGCCGGACGTCGTCAACGTGCCGGTGGACCTGGCCGTGCCGGGCTGGGAGCCCGCGGTCGAAGCGGCGCTGCGCGACGGGGCGGGGCAGGGGCGCCTGTCAGTCATCCACAACGCCGCGCTCTACGAGCATGACGACGCGCTGACCATGGACGCGGACCACCTGCGCCGCGTGCTGGAGGTCAACGTCGTGGCCCCGCTGGTGCTCAACCGCCTGGCGCGGCCGCTGCTCACGGACGGCTCGTCCCTGCTCTACGTGTCATCCACGCTGGGGGAGAAGGCCGTGAAGGGCGTGGCGTCCTACGTGACGACCAAGCACGCGCTCATCGGGATGATGCGGGCCACCTGCCAGGACCTGGCGGGGACCCAGGTCCACACCGCCTGCGTCTGCCCGGGCTTCACGGACACGGAGATGCTCCGCGAGCACATGGGCGCGGACCCCGCCGTCCGGGCGAGCGTGGCGGGGCTGACGACGTTCGGGCGGCTCATCACGCCGGAGGAGATCGCCGGCGTGCTCTACCTCTGCGCCACCACCCCGGTCCTGAATGGCGCGGTCATCCACGCCAACCTGGGGCAGATCGAGCGCTGAAGCGGCTCTCAGCCTTCCTGCGCGTAGACGGTGCACGAGGACGTGCAGGTCTCCGCCACGCGGATACGCGCGACGGTGGTGCCGGGCACGTTCACGCGCTCGAAGAGCCACGCGGCCAGCAGCTCGCTCGTGGGGTTCTCCAGGCCGGGGACGTCGTTGAGCAGCCGGTGGTCCAGCTGGGCGTGGAGCGGCTGCCAGGCGGCGTTCAGCTCCGCGAAGTCCACGATCCACCCGAACTGCGGATGCACGGGGCCGCGGAGGGTGATTTCGATGCGGTAGCTGTGGCCGTGCACCCGCGAGCACTTGTGCCCTTCCGGAACGTTGGGCAGGCGGTGCGCGGCCTCGAAGGTGAACTCCTTCGAGATTTCGGTGACGAGGGGGGTCTTCTTCACGGGGACGGCCTCCATTCGGCGGCCTTGTATCCGCGTTCCCCCCTTGCGTCCACGGCTCGTCTCAGGGGGCGGGCGCTCAGCCTTCGAGCGCGGTGCCCAGCCGTGCGAGCAACCCCGGCCAGCCCGGCTTCATCCCTTCGAAGGCCCGGCGGCCCATGGGCGAGTCCAGGTTGAAGCCCTCGTGGACGAGCGTGAGCCGCGTCCCCGTCCCCTCCGGCGCCAGCCTCCAGGTGAGGGTGGTGTCGAGCGTGCCGGTGGCGAAGCGGTACTGGAGCAGCCGCTCCGGCTCCACCGCGAGCACCTCGCAGGGCTGCTGGCCCCAGGCGCCCATGTCGAGCGTGAAGCGGTGGCCCACGACGGGGCGCACGTCGCCCGCGGCCCACCACTTCGCGTGGAGCGCCGGGTCCGTCAAAGCCTTCCACACGGCGGAGGGAGGATGGGCATACAGGTGGTCCAGCTGGATGACGGCGGGGGGATTCATTTGCGTGACTCCTCGTCGAGCACGTCCTCGAGCGCGGCGAGCCGCTGCTTCCAGTAGTGCGTGAAGGCCTTGAGCCAGTCGTCCACCTCCGACAGCGGACGCGGATCCAGGTGGTAGTAGCGCTCCCGGCCGCGCGGCTCCTCGCGGACGAGCCGCGCCTTGCGCAAGACCTGGAGATGTTCGGAGACGGCGGGCCGCCCCAGTTGGAAGCCGCTCGCCAGGTCGTTCACCGCGCGCGGCCCCTTGCGCAGCTGCAACAGGATTTCCCGGCGCACCGGATTGGAGAGCGCCGCGAAGACATCCGGTTCGGACATGGCCCGGAGTGATACGTCGGAAATATCCGACGCGTCAAGAGACGTCGGAGAATCCCGACGCGTCGCCGGGCGTCCGTGGCTTCGCGTGAAGCGGCTATCTGCGGGCGGCGCGTGCCTGCGCGAGGGGCGCGCGCTGCTCCCGGCGGACGGGGAGCCGGAGGAGTTGGGCGTAGCGCGCGAGCCGGTCCTCGAAGCGCCGGGCATCGCGGCCCCAGTGCACGACGACGTTGCGCTCCGGGTCCTTCCGGTGCGTCATCGCGATGCCGTACTCGTCCTGCGCGCCAATCCAGTCCGGGTGGTGGCGCCGCTCGCAGTCCAGTCCGGCGTAGTGCTCCAGGGGCTCGCTCCAGGTGAAGGCGCTCAGCGCTCCGGCGCCGCGCAGCGACACCTCCGAGGCGGTCACCACCACCTCCAGGCGGGTGGTCAGGCACTGCACGATGCGCGTCCCGGTCACGAACAGGGCCAGGACGCCCACCAGCGGCAGCATCCATTGCTCGCGCAGCAGGGCCAGGGACAGGCCCTGGTCCAGCGCGTAGGCGACGGGGATCACGACGAGCAGCACGAACCCGAGCAGGGGCCACACGACCTGTCCGATCAGCGGACGCGTGTGGAAGCGCAGGGGGAGGTCGCCCCCCATGTCCATCTTCTGTGGAACCGGTGAAAGCACTTCGAAGAAGGACATGGGGCCTGCGTCTCGGGTGGGCGGGCGATGGATGCCTTTGACCCAAGCTCAACATGGCGCCGGATGGGATGTCCACGTCTTCCCGGGTAGTCCTGGAACCGCCGGACAGGCCGCGCCCTTCAGCGGGAGTGCTGTTTGAAGAAGTCCCACAGGATGGTGGTTCCGTCGGGACCCGCTGGGTCCGCGAACGGGAAGGCGCCGTCACCGCCGGGCCATGCGTGCCCCATGCCCTGGATTTCGATGTGCTGCACCAGGAGCACGCCGTTGGAGACGTAGTCCCTCACGGTGTACTTGCGGCCTCCGGGTGAAACAGCGGACGTCACCCGGGCCGGGGTGTTGGACACGCTGTTGTTGTTGGCGCCGTCATCGCCGTAGTCATTCGTCTGGAGGAACTGGCGCGCGGCCTGCTGTCCATTGACGGGATTGACGACGTCATCCGAAGTGCCATGGACCACGAGCACCGGCACCTTGCGGCGCGCCTTGCCCGAGCACGCCCACGCGTCATGACCCCGGTCATCCGGCGAATAGATGCTGCCGAACGTCATCGCGTAGAGGCTGCCGGACGCGGTGGTGGCCGCCTTGTACATGGCGCCCGCGCCCACCATGCCCGCGGCGAACACATCCGAGTAGCAGGCCATCAGGACGCTGGTCATCACCGCGCCCGCGGAGACGCCGCCCAGGTAGACGCGGCGCGAGTCCACCGCGTAGTGGCCCTTCACCCAATCCACCATGCCGACGATGAGCGACGGCTCGCCAATGCCTCGCTCCTGGTTGGAGGAGAACATGAAGTTCCAGCACTGGGTGCCGTTCGCGAACATCGCCTGGTTGGGATAGAGCACCAGGAACCGCTCCGCGTCCGCCTTCGCGTTCAGCCGCGACAGGCCCGCGAACTGGTCCGGGTTCTGAAGACAGCCATGCAGCCCCACGACGAGCGGGAGCGGCTCACCGGGCTGGTAGCCGGTGGGGACCCAGAGCTGGAAGCTCCGGGTGCCCCAGACGTTGGAATAGACGCCGTGGACCCACTCGCCCGCGCGGGCCGGCGTGGCGCCCAGCACCGCGAACAGCGCGCACACCGCCACCGCCATGCGAGCCATGGCCTGGACCTTCCGAGTCACCGACATGTGTCTGCCTCCTGCTTCAGCCAGGACGCGTCATGCGCCCGGGTGACTCGACTTCCCGGAGGAACCTCTCCACCGCGTCGGCGACCTGTCCGGGTTGATCCACGGGCGCGGCATGCCCGGAATCCGTCAGCACTTGGAGCCATGCGTCCTGGAGCTGGCCCGCGTAGGCCTGCTTCGTGGACAGCGGCGTGTAGTCCCGTTCGGAGTGCAGCACGAGCACGGGACAGGTGATGTCCTTCAGCCGGTCCTGGACGCTCCAGCCGATGAGCCCCCGCGTCGCGCGCAGGTACACGTCCGGCGCGTTGGCGCCCAGGGACTCAATGGCCCGTTGGCGCAGGGCCTCCTGCTCCGGCTTGGGGAACAGCTTCGGGGCCACGCGCTTCGCCAGCCCCCGGGGACCCAGGAGGCGCAGCACCAGCAGGCGCGCCGCGAACTCCAGCTTCCGTCGGAGCGTGCGCGCCACCATGTCCGGCCCGCTGTTGACCACGGTCAGGCTGCGCACCAGGTCCGGCCGGTCCACCGCCAGCTGGAAGCCCATCATCCCGCCCATGGACAGGCCGATGACGTGCACCTGCGTCAGGCCCAGTCCGTCACACAGCGCGGCGATGTCCCTGGCGAAGAGGGCCACGCCATACGCGCCCGCCGGCTTGTCGCTCTTGCCGTGGCCGCGCGCGTCCGGCACCAGCACCCGGTGATGCGCGGACAGCCGGGGCACCACCGCGTCCCAGTCGCTGCCGGACGAACCCAGCCCGTGGAGGAGCAGGATGGGCGCTCCCTCGCCGGACTCCTGGAGGTGCAGGGTGACGCCGTCGGGGAGGGAGAACGTGGGCATCGTCAGGTGAACGACCGTTCAGAGGGGGGATGGACTACGCTTCCAGCGTCGGTGGAACCGTAGCTGAACGACCGTTCGTTTTTCAAGGTGGCCCCCATGGCGTCTTCCTCTCCGTCCCGTCTCCGCGCGCGCAAGGCGGTGCTTCCGGCCTCGGCGCTGGCGGACGGCACGCGTCGCCGCATCCTGGAGACGGCGCTCCAGCTCTTCGCGAGCCGGGGCTTCCATGACGCGTCCATCCGGGACCTGGCCAAGGAGCTGGAGCTGCGGCCCAGCGCGCTCTACGCGCACTTTCCTTCCAAGGAGCATGTGCTCGCGGAGCTGGTGCGGCTGGGGCACGAGGCGCACCACGAGGGCTTGCGCACGGCGCTGCTCGGCGCGGGGGCGAAGCCGGTGGAGCAGCTCCGGGCGCTGGTCCGGGCGCACACGCAGCTGCACGCGACGCATCCGCAGCTGGCCGTGGTGGTGAACGACGAAATCCATGCGCTGCCGCCGGAGCTGGCGGCGCCGTCGCTGGCGCTGCGGGAGCAGTCGTCGGCGTTGCTGATGGCGGTCATCGAACGGGGCCGCGCGCAGGGCGTGTTCTCCGTGCCGAACGCGGGCGTCGTCGCCGCGGCCATCTCCGCCATGGGGCTGCGGCTGCCCTACTGGTTCGAACCCACGCCCGCGCTCGACGTGGACGCGCTGGCGGACCTGCACGCGGAGCTGGCGCTGCGGATGCTGGGGGCCAAGGCCGGGAAGTGAGGAGGGGAGGTGGCGCGGCGTCGGGCGGTGGGCGCGTCACCCACGGTATCCTGGAGTGCCTGCCACGCGGGTTCGTATGGTGTGCGCATGGCGGGACCTCCGAAGGAAATCCGAACGAAGTTCGCGGGCATCGGGCTGGACACGGACAACTGGGTTGTCTTCGAGCAGCAGCTCGCCCGCTGCCACGGCACGACCCTGACGATCATCAGGTCCTACCTGATGGAGATCGTCGGCACCTGCAAGGACGCCGCGGCCTGGGACCGGGTGTTCTGGCTGGTGGAGCGGACCCGGCACAAGCCACCCCGGAGCTTCGACACGCTCACCCCGCTGAAGACCGTCGCCAAGCGGCTGTTCACGGTCTCCGCGGGGCTCCTGGAGGGCGCGTCGGACCTCAAGATGCAGAAGGCCTATCTCGGTCTCAACACCGACTTCGGCGAGTTCCATCAAAGCTACAAGGACTTGAAGGCGAAGCACCTGTCCGAGCTGGGAGTCGCGCCGAAGGCGACGTCCTCCAAGCCGGAGACGTTCGAGTCACGCGTGGACCGCACGGTCGACCGTGTCGCGAGCGGGAAGAAGAAGAAGAGCCGGTACTCCGGTCTGGCCGAGGCCGACATGCGCCACGTCGAGGTCATTCCCGGGGACCGGGACACCTGGATTGACGCGCTCGTGCGGCTGACGGCCCTGCGCAAACGCATGCAGGGCGCGGAGCTGGCGAAGGTGGCCCAATACAAGACGGAGGATGGCTGGTTCCACATCCTCACGGAGGTCCGGCTCGGCAACAGCCACTCCGGTGTGTGGATCCACAACTCGAAGAAGAAGAACGGCGAAGGGGCGACGCGCGTCATCTCCTTCGTGGACAAGGACGGCAAGCTCATCACCCCGGAGGTCGCCTCCGCCGAGGCCCTGGACGGCCTGCGGATCGCGGACCTGTCCTACGCGGAGCTCTACGCGCTGCTGGAGGAGGTGGAGTCCCGCTTCTTCGGGGACAGCGCGGGGCTGGCGCGGCTCCTCTGCTTCCTCTTGGGGACTGGTGAGGAAGTGCCGATGCCGACGGCGAACTTCCTGGAGAAGACGCTGCTCTACCAACCCAAGCTGAAGGCCTTCGGGCAGAAGCGCACGGTGGTGGAGGGGCCCGCGCACCTCACCGTCGAGGCCGCCCTGGTGTCCTTCCTGGCCGTGCTCTTCGTGACCGAGCCCCGGCACTCGCTGCCCATCTGGATCTCCAATGCGGACGCGCTCCAGTGCATCGCGCGGACCCGGCTCACCTTCTACGACCTGCTCCACCCCAACATGACCTTCGCCGCGGAGGTCCGCCCCTACCTCCAGCTGGACTTCCGCTCCGAGCAGGAGGTGACCTCCATTGGCACCCTGCTCGCGTCCGCGAACACGGCCAAGTACACGCTGAGCCCGGAGGAGGAGCACACCCGCAAACTCAAGGAGCTGATCATGCCGGCGTGTGAGCTGTACTTCAAACACGGCAACGTCAACGGCATGAAGACCGTCGTCGACTCGATGGGCACGAAGCTCTTCCAGGCGGAGGAGGACGACAATCAGGAAGACGACCTCTTCGACCGCTCGGCGAAGAAGCAGCCCAAGGTGAAGGACTCGGTGTGGTTCACCGAGTTCCTGGACTGGGGAGAGCTCGACGAGTTCGGGAAGAACAACAAGAAGATCGCTCGCGACTACCGGGGCAACCTCATCCGCATGCGCCAGCTCACCTTCGTGGCGCCGGTGGCGAAGATGCTGGTGCTGAGGGAGATCCTGGACTCATGACCGGGACGGGGTGGCGCACGGGTTGCTAAGTGTCACCGTGCCGGCCGGGCAGGGTGCCCGGCCGTGGCTCCGTGGCCGCGATGCTCCCCGAACCTCCTTTCCCGCATGCGGCACCCGGCCCACGGCGCGGCCTGCGGGCCACCGCCGTCCTCACGCTGCTGTGCCTGCCTTTGTCGGTGTCCACGCCGGTGACTCCGCCGCCCCGGCTCGTCCTCTGGGCCTGGGAGCGCCCGGAGGACCTGCGCTTCCTGGAGGGCCGCGCGGTGGAGGTCGCCTTCCTGCTCGCGACGCTCGACCTCACGGACAAGGACGTCCATGTGCTGCCGCGCAGGCAGCCGCTCCGGGTTCCGTCGGGCACGGCGTTGAAGGCCACCGTGCGGTTGCAGGTGCTCCCGGGGAACTCGCTCGCGCGCTTCGGGCCGGAGCGCCTGGAGTCGTTGGCTGGGAGTCTGGATGCGCTCGTGCGCCGCCGCCCTGACGTGACGGCGCTGCAGCTGGACTTCGATGCCCGTGCATCGGAATACGACGCCTACGTCGACCTGCTCCAGCGGCTGCGCGCGCGCCTGCCTCCGGGGATGCCGCTGTCCATCACGGGGCTCGCGTCGTGGTGTGTGCCCGGCAGCTGGATTGCGCGCGCGCCCGTGGATGAAGTGGTGCCGCAGCTCTTCCGCATGGGCCCGGACGCGCCGGTCTGGCGTGCCCGGTTCGCGCGCGGACTGCCCGGCCCGTGCTCGGGCAGCATGGGTATGGCCATGGACGAGTGGCAGCCCGTGCCTCCCGGCGTTTCGACCCTCTATCTCTTCAACCCCCGGCCGTGGACGCCTGATGCGTTCGCTCGCGCCGTGGCTGAGACCCGACCATGAAGAACGCAAGAACAGTCCTGGGGCTCGTGGGCCTCGCGGTCCTGCTGCCTCCTGTCATCGCCGATGCCTGTGGGCCTGACTTCGGGCCCGAGCCCCGCTTCTCCGTCGTCGACAATCCCGACCAGCCCTTCAGCCACTACGCCGCCGGACGCCTGGGCATCCTCCGCCGCACCTTCGACCCGCCGTACCTCGCCTTCGCCTTTCGCTCGATGATGGGCATCCCCACCACGGCGGATGAGCAGAAGCATCTGGCGGCGGGTTGGGAGGACGCGGAGTCCCGCTATGGGCCCAACCCGGGCTGGGCCCGCGATCAATGGACCGCCGTCCGGCAGGAGGTCGTGCCCGCCAAGGACCTGCCGCAGGTGGACGTCAACGAGATGGTGTACGCCTCCAACGACGCCTACATCCATGGTGATGCCTTCCTGCATGCAGCGGCCACGGTCCGCGCGCTCGCGAAGGAATGGAAGCAGCGCCCGGCCCTGCTGAAGGAGTGGGTGGGCAATCAGGACATCGTCTTCAGCAAGGGCTGCACCCTGGCCGACCCGGCGCCGGGCATCGAGGAGTCGCTGACGCCGCGCGAGAAGGCTCGCAGGCAGGCCGAGCGCGACTACCAGGCCGCGGCCATGCACCTGTACTGCGGGAAGTTCGACGCGGCGGCGGAGGCGTTCCAGAACATCGCCAGTGCCGCGGACTCTCCCTACCGGGTCCTCGGCGCGTACCTCGTGGCGCGCACCCGCGTGCGCGAGGCGCTGTTCCTACAGCCGGACGACTACTACGAGGCGCGCACGCTGGACGAGGCCTCGCTCGCGCGCTTCACCCGGGCGGAGGAGGCCATCCAGAAGGTGCTCGCGGATCCGAAGCTGCGTGAGGTGCACGGGCCCTCGCGGCGTCTGCTGTCCCTCGTGCGTTTGCGCCTGTCGCCGGCCACCTGGCGGTGCGAGCTGTTCTCGCGGGTGCTGGAGAAGGGGACGGGCTCTGGGCTGGAGTCGGAGCTGGCCGGCCTCTCGCTGGGGTCCGACGCGGAGGGCAACGCCGTCACCTGCCCGGGATTGAGGCCTCGCGCGGCGGAGCTCTTCGAGTGGCTCCGGCTCATGTCCGCCTCCGCCTCCGAGGAGACCGGCGCTCCGGAGACGCCATGGCCCGCGAAGGCCTACGGGACCGCAGTGGCGCGCTGGAAGAAGTCCGGGCATCAGCCATGGCTCGTGCTCGCGCTGCTGTCGGCCCGCGCCGACGCGCCGGAGGTGCCCCAGTTGCTCACGGACGCGGCGGCGGTGCCGGTGGAGTCCCCCGCAGGCATGACGCTCGCGTGGCGCTCCGTGCAGCTGCTGCGGGAGCGGGGACAGCTGGCGGAGGCCCGGGCGCGGCTGGACGCCATTCCCCCGGAGCAGGTGCGCGACCTGGCCTCCGTGGACAACGCCCTGCGGGAGGAACGGCTGCATCTGGCGCACAGCTGGGACGAGGCCCTGCGCAACGCGGCCCAGATCCTGGTGGAGGAGTTCGTCCTGGCCCCCCAGCAGGACGGCAGCGCACCGATGGGACTCAGCGCCGCGCGGGCCACCTTCCTGGAGTCCCATGTCCCCACGCGCAGGCTGCGCGAATGGGCCGCGCTTCCTACGCTGACTCCCGAGCTGCGACGGCAGCTGTCGTGGGCCGTGTTCGCCCGTGCCGCGGTGGTGGGGGATGACGCCATGCTCACGGCCCAGGCGACCACGCTCGCGGAGACGGAGCCCAAGGCGCGCGCGGAGTTGCTGGCCATCGTGGGGCGGCCCACGGCGGAGGAGCGTCTGTTCGACGCGCGGCTGCTGATCATGGGGCTGCCGGTCGTCTCCGCGAGGCTGGAGCCCGCCAGGGATCGTCTGGCCAACGTCTCCCCGAAGCTGGACCTGACCGAGGACCTCAGCTGGTACCGCAACGGCTGGTGCGTGCCGGGGACGAAGAACCTGGAGGATCCGCTGAAGACGCCGCTCCCGTTCGCGAGCCCGGAGGAGCGGGCGGACGCCGCCGCGGAGTGGAAGGCCCTCAACGAGGCGGGCTCCTCCGTGGCCTTCTTCTCCCGTGTGGCGCTGGACTGGGCGAAGGCGCACCCGCAGGACCCGCGCTCGCCCATCGCGCTGTTCCGCGCGGTCCGCTCCAGCAAGCGCGGCTGCGGCCAGAACACCCCGGAGGCCAAGAAGGCCTTCGCGTACCTCCACAAGCATTACGGCAAGACGGAGTGGGCGCGCAAAACGCCCTACGTGTACTGACGCGTGAGGGCCGTCCAGCGCGTCAGGAGGACGCAGCGGACTCTTTCGTGAGCAGGCATTGCCGCTCCTGCGCCGCGAAGGAGTCGCACCCGTTGAGACGGTGGAACCGGGTCGGAGCGCCAGAGAGCCCCAGCCCGGTTCCAGGTGATGCGGACCGCTGGACTACGGGGTAACGGTGAAGGCGGTGGCCTGAGTGGGAGTGATGCCCTGCACCTGGGTTGGGTACGAAGTCCCTCCGCCCCATGCCCACACGGTGTTGTCCGAGCCCAAGGCCAACGACCGAGCCTCACTCGCGGAAATCATGAGGATGTTGGAAGGAAGCGACGCGTAGTTCCCATGCGTGGCGGAGGAGTCGTTGGTCGTTCCATTCCCTAGCTGGCCCGAACTGTTGTCGCCACATGCGTGGATGTAACCAATGTTGAAGTAGATGAACGTGTTGTAGGCGCCGGTCACGATGCCTCGCCCTGAATAAAGTGCCTGGGTGGGAACGGAGCTATTGGAGGTCGTCCCATTGCAAAGTTGTCCATCGCTGTTGAGGCCCCAGTTCCACACGGCTCTATCCGCTTTGAGTGCCACCACGTGGAAGTAGCCTGCGGTCACGCTTGCCGCCCCGGTGATGCCCTCGATCCTCATTGGGACTCCGAGGGGGGACACTGTAGCGCTTCCCAGCTCACCGTATTGTCCATACCCCGTTCCCAAGAGGGTTCCATCCAGCATTAGGAAGAACGAGGTGTAAAAGCCGGCGGTGATGGCGCTGACCCCCGTAATCCTCGCCCGCACAGGTGTGACGCGGTTCGAAATACTCCCATCCCCCAGCTGCCCCCACACTCCGAAGCCCCAGCCCCAAACAGTCCCATCGGAGCGCAGCGCGAGTGAGTGATACCGGCCAACGGCAACGGCAGTCACACTCGAAAGTCCCTGGACACGCCTGGGTGTAGATCGCGACGTGAAGGTGCCGTCTCCAAGCTGACCATAATGGTTGGCTCCCCACGCCCAGACGGTGCCATCCGACTTCAGGGCCAAGGCATGATCGGGACTCGTGGCGATGGCAGTTACGCCCGTCAGTCCAGGAACCTGCACGGGAGCCGTGGCTCCGACATCGACCCAGGACCACACGGTTCCATCCTCCTTGAGTGCTAGGTGATTGCTGTCGCTCGCGACAATGGAAACGATGTTGTTGAAGCCCATCACCTGGATGGGGGTCAGGCTCTCGGTGAAGGACCCATCTCCCAGTTGACCGGAATTGTTGTCGCCCCAGGCCTTCACGGAGCCGTTGACCAGCGCGACCGTATAGAAGCCACCAGCGGCAATCGCTGATGCTCCCATGATGCCCTGAACCGGCGTGGCGGTGAGGCTCGTGTCGGTCGTCCCATTCCCGAGCTGGCCGAGGTAATTGTCGCCCCATGCCTGCAATTCACCCGACGTCATCAATGCCAAGGAGTGGGAGCCGCCCGCGTCAATGGCAGCCACGCCGGTGAGATTGGCGACCTGCACGGGGCTTGAGCTTGAATCCATCGTGCCATCACCCAGCTGCCCATAGGCGTTGTCGCCCCAGGCAAGGACGGTTCCATCTGACTTGAGGGCCAGGGAGTGGGTGCTGCCTACGGCGATCGCCTTGACGTCCGAGAGTCCCGGCACCTGCACCGGGAAGGCGCTGGGATCGAGCGTGCCATCCCCCAACTGACCCAGGGTATTGTCGCCCCATGCCCAGACGGTGCCATCCGACTTGAGCGCCAGGGTGTGGTAGTCGCCCGCGGCGATGGTGGTCACGCCCGTCAGACCCGTCACTTGGGTGGGAAGCCACTGGGACTGGGTCGTGCCGTCCCCAAGCTGGCCGTAATAGTTGTCGCCCCATGACCAGACGGTGCCATCAATCTTGAGCGCCACCGAATGATAGGCCCCGGCCGTCAGGGCACCGACGGTCAAAAGCCCCTGTACCTGGACCGGCCGGTAGCTCGTCTGGGTCGAGCCATCGCCGAGTTGGCCCGCGTAGTTGTCACCCCAGCTCCAGACGCTGCCATCTGCCTTGAGCGCCAGCGTGAAATAGCTGCCAGCAGCGACTGCGGTGATGTCCTTCAGGGAGTCAACCCGTCGCGGAAACTGGCGATCGCTTTGAGTCCCATCTCCAAGCTGACCGTAATAGTTGCCGCCCCAGGTCCAGACCGTGCGGTTGGCCTTCAGTACCACCGTATGGCCATTGCCCGCAGCAACGGCAGGTGTCGTGGTGGCAAGGGCCTGCTCCTGTGCCGTGAAACTCTCCTCGGATACCTCCGGCTCGGTCGGGGCGGCTGGTCCACAGCCACTCCAAAGCAACCCATACAATACGAGCGAGAGGGCAAACGTTATTCTTTGAGGTTGCATTGTGGGATCCTGTAAGGGGACGCCAACGAGAGACGCGGCATCACCACTCAAGCCGAATTAACTGACTTCTCTCCGTGAAAAAAGAAAATCCGGTAATTGGTGTGGCGGGACGCTCGCTGCAACCTGTCAGGACTGGGGCATTGCGCACCCATAGTCCTGCCTACTGCTTGGGCTTCACGATGCGGAAGATCTTCCGCCGGAAGATCTTGTCGCGCGCCTCGTCGGTCAGGCGCGTGGACTTCACCTGCAGGTAGATGGAGGGATGGTCCGAGTAGTACTTGCCCTCGGACTTCAGGTGCCGGGAGCCGCTGGCGCCCATCAGCCCGAACATGCCGGGGCCGGACAGCTCCAGGTGCTCCGTGTCCGCCTGGTAGTAGCCCATGTAGTGGGCGTTGCCTGCCGAGTTCGAATACTGCTGCTGGAAGAGCGGGATGGCCTCGCTGCTCTTGTGGGCCAGCATGTACGTGGGCTGCGTCTCCGGACGGCCGTCGAAGAAGACGCCCCGGCTTCCCTGGGCCGTCTCCTGGAGGTCCATGTTGAAGTCCCCCACCATCACCTGGATGCCCTCGGACTTGCAGAAGGCCTGCAAGGCAGTGCGCTCCACCTGCCGCTCGTGCGGGTTGGAGCCCGTCAGCGACGCGCGCAGGTGCACCCCGGCCACCGTCACCGAATAGCCATACCGGTTCCCGAGCGTCACCTTCAGGATGTACTCGTCCTTGGACTTCAGCTTCGTCTGGATGGACGCCGTCTTGCGCGTGAGCGTGGTGGCCTCCAGGTAGAAGCCGTCCTCCTTCACGTTGTCCAACTGCCCGTCGATGTCCTCGCGCAGGTAGAGGGCAATCTCGTTGACGTGCTTGATGCCCTTCACCGTCGCGTCGTCAATCAGGTGCTTGCGGACGTACGACATGCCCAGGCCGGCGACGTCGATGCGGTCCGGGAAGGGCGAACCCGTGGGGTTCTCCGACAGGAAGATGAAGACGGGGTAGTGCTTGTAGCCGCGCAGGTTCCGCTCGACGCGGCTCTTGCGCCGGTCGCTCCACTGGGACGTGTCCGCCGCCTGGGGGCCGTTGCTCTTCAACCAGGACTGGAGGTTGTCGTCATAGTCGGCGTCGCGGACGTGCATGTTGCGGATGAGGTCGCACTCCTGCTCCACGATGTCCGCGAGCTTCGCGGCGATGTCCGGCCCCTGCAGGAACGCGCTGGCCCCCATGCTGGGGACGAGCGGGTTCGCGAGGTTCGCCCCGTCCACCCGCATCCCCGTGTCATCGAGCGTCGCGCTCAGCCCCTTCACGCCCTTGGTGGTGTTGGCCTTGTAGAACTTCTTCGCCGCGTCGAAGGGGATGAACAGGATGGAGATGCGGGGAAGGGTCGCGGTGTCGATGCCCTCGTCGAATTCACGCTTCGGCATGGAGTCCCCGGGTGTGCGAGCGGGCTGCTTCCAGGAGCAGCCCTTGATCTTCTTGCAGAACGCTTCGGTGGTGGCCTTCTCGCACGCGATGGCCACGCCGCCGCACATATTGGCCCCAAACATGTAGGCACATCCAGGCTGGCTGCTGCAGTACATCTGGGAGAAGACGCCACTCGAGTGGGAGTCGAGCCGCCAGGAGCGCATCAGCGGCACCTTGAGCGCGTCGAGGACCTCCTTCACCGACGGGTCGGTCCGGTCCTCCGCCAGGGTGCTGACTTCCCTGGCGATGTCCTGCTTCGCCAGGAGCTTCACGCACGGGCCGTGCAGCCAACTCGAGGGTGGGGCTGGGGCTGCCCCAAGCACCGGAGGCGTGTTCACGGGCGGCACGACGGTCCGCGCCGAGCCCACGTGGTTCCGGCCGGCGTCCCGGTAGCGTCAGTTCCCGGCGGCCTTCCACCAGACGCCCCAGTCCTCCAGGGCCGTGGAGTACTCCAGCTTGCGCGGACCCTGGGCCGGGACGTGGAAGGTGCCGTCGTACAGCGGCGTGAAGCGGATCAAGCTGGAGAGGCCGTCGAGCTCCTTGCCCCAGGGATCCACCGCGTACCGGACCTCCTGCGCCGTGGAGCCCTGGGCGTCCTGCTGGCCCCACTGCTGTGTACAGACGGTGGCGGGGATGGCGTGTGAGCCCCGGGTGACGGTCTCCTGCCCTGTGGGCTTGAGCTCTCCCAGGACGGGAGGCCACCAGGGGAACACCGTCGCGGCCTGGACGATGAAGCCGTGCAGGGCTGCTCCCAGAAAGGTGCTGGCCGCGCCCTGGAAGTCGCCGCAGGGAGGCGCTTCGCCTGGGGCGCCCTGCCACGTCGTCGTCAGCAGCCGGCCGGCCTCCGCGCTCATGCAGGCGCGATGCAGCTTCGGGGCTTCGCTGTCCGCCTCCGTCACCATGTCGTACCAGGTGCCCGGACCCAGGGGGTGTTCCAGGGTGGGGACCTCGCCGGGCTCGAGGGTGCCCTGGCGGAAGGACCGGAGCTTGAGCTCGGAGGAGACGGTGACGCCCATTCCCGCGGGCTCGCTGCTGGCTTCGAGCAGGCCCTGGGTGAGGTACAGCGGTCCGGGCACCGAGGCGTAGACGCGGACCTCCCGCGAGCCATCGCTGACGCGGGAGTCGTGCTCGGAGCGCCATGCGCTCCAGGTCCGTCCCGCGGCGGAGAACCGCTCCTCGGTGACGTCATCGCCCCGGAGTGGGACGGGCGGGCGCGGCTGGGACTCCTCCATGCGCATGGGCAACACATGGGCCTGGGTGAGCGCGCGATGGGGATGGGGACGGCCCCAGTCATTCGTGAAGGTGATGGCGAGCCAGGCCCACGGAGGCCGCACGGCCACGACCTCCACCGCCACCCGGCCCTCGACCGTGTTCGTACGTCCCGGGGGCTCCTCGCGAATCTTCCCCTGGAGGAAGGCTTGCGTGTCGAACGGGATGTAGGGATCGAACAGCGTGCTGCTGAAGGTGTACTCCACGCGATCCCCCACGCGGGCGTACTTCCACGGAGAGGCTGCGGCCTCCGGCGGAAGGGGGACGGGCTTCATGCCCACGCAGGCGGGGCCTGCCACGAGCACCGTGCACAGCAGGAGGAGGTTCGGCCGCATGTGCTCCCTGTTCACCGTTCCCGGGGGACCGCGCCGTTGCGAAGCAGCAGCGCCGCGCGGTGGATGGCGGCGCGGATGCGGACGTAGGTGCCGCAGCGGCAGACATTGTCGCTCATGGCCGCGTCGGTCGGCTGGGGATTCCTGCGCAGCAGCGCGAAGAACCAGGAGTCCAGGTAACCTGCAATGCGTCGCGAGCGGCGAAGGCCTGCGAGTACGTCCGCGCCGGTGACGATGTCCCGTGCGTCGACGCGCCCCGTGGGATGACCGGCCACGGTGTACTTGCTCGGAGGCTTCGGCAGCGGAGAGACCCCCGGCAGCAGCACGCGTGTGGCGTCCTCCGCCAGCTCGCTGGGGGGAGGGGCTGCGTCCGTGGGCAGCGTGTCAGCCATGGAGAAAGTGTGGCACGTGGCCACGGGCGGCCCCAACGACCTGGCAAGCCCTGTGCGGCACCTGTCACCCGGAGCGCGGAAAGCATCCGGGACACGACCGGAGACATGGAGTCCTGGGGCGGGACGTGCCCGCGGCTTCGGGGGATACTGGTGGCCATGTGCCCCACGGAGGCGGGGACGAGGACGGCGGTCATGCGCAGGTGGCTCATCGGTGGGGTGGTGCTCCTGGTCGCGTGCGGCCTCATGCTGTTCCTCGCGCTGCGCTCCGGAGGACCGGCCGCGCCGGAGGGCAACGCGGAAGCCACACTGACGCGGAAGCGCCCCGCGAACCTCGCGCCCATACCGGAACGCTCCGGCCCTGTGGAGGGGCTCCCGACGTCGCAGTCCCCGAATGAGGCCGATGGCATCCTGGACGTGGAGGTGCTCGCGGGCGGGAAGCCTTCGGCCGGAACCACCGTGCGGCTCTATGCACCGGGCGCACGGGCGTCCGCATGGACGCTGACGGGCTCCGGCCTCACGGATCCGACGGGACATGTCCGTCTCGCCGCGGGTCCTGGCCGCTATCTGGTGGCGGTGCGCGCCCCGGACCGGGCCCCGCTGCTGCGCGACGTGGTCCGCCCGCTGGGTGAGTCGCGCACGGCGCTGCGCATCTCCCTGGAGCCCGCGCAATCCCTCACGGGCCGCACGGTGGTGCGCGGATCGAATGAACCGCTACCGCTCGTGGAGGTCGTCCTCACCGCGCACGCTCGCGAGCTGGAGGTCTGGCAACGCGCGGAGGCCCCCGACGATGAGCGCATCTATGCCACGAGCGATGAGCGGGGGAGCTTCCGCATCGACGGCCTTGCCCCGGGCACCTATCTGCTGGAGGCCCGCGCGCCTGGCTATGCGCGCGTGGTTCTGAACCGCCTGCGCATTCCCACGGACGGCCCGCTGACGCTGGCGCTCCGGCTGGCCAGCGTCATCGAGGGCTTCGTCGTGGACTCGAAGGGCCTGCCCGCCGCGGACGCCGAGGTGCGGGTGGGCGGCAATCCCTCCCAGGTCGTGACGACGGGCACGCAGGGCGGCTTCTCCGTGGAGGTGGAGCCCGGCTCCCATCCGTTGTCCGCGCGGCGCGGCGAGGAGACCGGGGCGCTCGATCTGCCGGTCCTCTGTGCCGCGGGCAGCACCGTGCGCGATGTGCGCATCCAGTTGGGACCGGGCGCCGTGCTGGAAGGCCGCGTCGTGGAGGCGTCCTCGGGGGAACCCGTGCCAGACGCGCGCGTCGACGTCACGCCTTCGGGCGAGGACGGGGGCCCCGGCGTCGCCGTGTCGGACGCGGAGGGGCGATTCCTCGTGCGAGGACTCGCGCCCGGCAGGTACGACGCGAAGGTCACGGCCCTCAATCACTCGCCCGCCACGCGCACGGGGCTGACGGTCGCCCAGGGCGAACGCTTCCCGGTGGAGTTCAAGCTCTCCCGCACCGGTTCGGTGGAGGGCCAGGTGCGCGACAGGAGTGGCGCGCCAGTGGCGGCGGCCCGTGTCTCGGGCATCAACGTCTGGCCCAACGAACGGGATGCCCATCCCATGGAACTCCGCACCGACGCCGATGGCCGCTACCGGTTCGACGGGCTCGCCACGGGCAACCTGTCGCTCTCCGCGAGCCACGAGGGGTCGACGGTCGGCATCCGCCAGAGCGTTGTCGTGGAGGCGGACCGCACGACCCGGGCGGACTTCACGTTGGATGGCACGGGCACGGTGGAGGTCCGGGTGCGCGCGGCCCGGGGCTCGTTGCCGGACGTGACGCTGGAGGTGACGGCCCTGGCGGATGACGTGGAAGGCCCGGCGCCGGGCGTGGGCCATGTCGTCGTCAACGCGGACGGCGGACTCCGGATGGTGCTTCCCTCGGGCGGCTACACGCTGCTGCTCATGGCGCGCGGACGCTTCGTCCAGGGCCAGCGGGAGCACGTGCGCGTGGAGGCGGGGCGGACGACCCAGGTCGAGTTCATCTGGGAGGAGACGCGCGACGTGAACGAATACCGGGGCGTCGTCCTGGAGCCGGATGGCTCGCCCTCTCCCGGCGCTGTCGTCACCCTCACGGCGGTAGAGGGGCAGGGCGTTCCCCTGTCGATGACGCCCACGGATGAAGAGGGACGCTTCGCCATTCCCCTCTCTCGTGGAGGAGGCTCTCCCACGCGCCGGGTGCTGCTGATCGCGCGCAACGGTGGACGCTCGAGCGAGGCCGTGCCCGTCACCGCCGGCCAGGACGTGGTCGTGCGGCTGCGGCCCTCGGCCTTCCTCCGTGGCCGCGTGGTGCGCAAGGGCGAACCCGTCCGGGGCTTCACCCTGGCGCTCCAGCTCCAGAAGGGCTTCCTCCCCAAAGGCACGGGGCCCTTCGAGTTCTCCGGCGACCGCTTCGAGCTGCGCGACGTTCCGCCCGAGCCCGTGAAGCTGATGGCGCGCACGGTGGACGGCTCCGTCGGCGAGGCCCTGGTGTCTCCCGGCACGGGCGCGGTGCTCGAAGTGGAGCTCTCCGTGTCGGCGCCTGCCTCCGTGCGAGGCCGCGTGTTGAGCGCGACCACGAAGGCGCCCGTCCCCAACGCGTTCATGTTCATCGAGGGTGAGCAGGCCTCCCTGGCGCAGCCCTCCAACGAGGAAGGCCGCTTCCTCATCCGTGGCGTGCGCGCGGGTGAGCGCGTCCTCATCATCCAGGGCGGCCCGTCCCAGGGACGGCTGCGCCGGCCGCTGAAGCTGAAGGAAGGCGATGAGCTGGACCTGGGTGACGTCACCCTGGAGGTGGCTCAGCCCACGCCGTGAGGCGCTCAGCCCGCCTTGCGCCGCCAGCCCGGGGGAGGTCCGTCGCGCAGCACCTCGGCCACCGCTACCGCGCAGGCGAAGCTGGTCGTCATGGGCACCTGCATCCAGTGGCCGCCCATGTAGAGCTTCACCTCCCGCTCCTTCACGACGTGGTCCACCTTCACGTCCGCGCCCACGCGCTCCATGAGGGCGGGGTCCCCCACGGACACCACCGACTCCAGCTGCGCGGGCAGGGTAGGCATCCCGCCCGCGGAGGAGGCGATGATGGCGCCCCGGGCCACCGCGCGGTCCGTGAGCTCCCGCATGGACGCCTCCAGCGCGCGGTGGGGCGTGCCCAGGCTCAGGTTGAGCACGTCCACGCCCACCTCATCGAGCATCCACCCCATCGCCTCCACCAGGCACAGCGAGTGTCCGCGGCTGTTCCGGTCGAGGACGCGGGCGACGTAGACCTCCACGTCCGGCCAGGGGCGGACCTGGTCGTGGAGGATGCTCAGGACGGCCGTGCCGTGCCCATGCGTGTCCTCCAGGTCCAGCGTGCCCGTGCCGTCCCGCCACGCCTCCAGCTCCTCCCGTTCGTAGGCGCGCGCCTCCAGCACCTGCGCTTCCAGGTCGAGCGAGAAGGATGCCGCCCCGGCGAGGTGCATCCCGTGCTCGCGCAGGAAGGCCACCTCCACGCCGCTGTCGATGATGCCCACCTTCTTCACGGCGAGGCGCCTCCCGGCCGCGAAGGGCTCCAGAGCTTCAACTGTCTGAACACATAGGTGCCCAGCGACACGGACTCCGTGCGGGGCGGGACGGCGTCCGGAACGGACACGGTCAGGTGCACGAGCGACCCCGCGAGCACCATCCCCGCGCCCAACATCAGGACGAGCAGCAACGTGAGCGTGCCAATCCGCCGCACGACGAAGAGGCCGGCGTGGTCCGGGTCCTCCAGGATGGGCAGCCGCGAGGGCAGCGGCTGCGCGGTGGGGCGTGTGAGCTCGTTCGCCATGACCGGGACCCTTCCTTTACGCCGCGTCAGGCGGCGTCCGCCTCGCCCATGCCCGCACGGAACAGCCGCTGATAGGGAGCGCAGCGCGCGAGCAGCTCCGCGTGCGTTCCCTGGCCCACCAGCCGGCCTCCCGCGAGCATCCACACCTCGTCGGCCAGGGGCGTGTTGGCCAGCCGGTGCGTGATGAACAGCACCGTCTGGCCGCGCTCCCGGGCCCGCGCGAGCAGCGCCCGCACGATGGCGGACTCCGTCTCCACGTCGAGCTGCGAGGTGGCTTCGTCCAGCAGCAACACCGGCGCGTCGCGCAAGACCGCCCGGGCCAGCGCCAGCCGCTGCCGCTGTCCTCCGGAGAGGCTCGCGCCCGCCTCGGCCACCGGCGTGTCGAAGCCCTGCGGCAGCGCGTCGAGGACGGGCTCCAGCGCGCACAGCCGCACGGCCTGCCGCAGGTCCTCATCGCTCACGGCGGGGAGCCCCAGGGTGAGGTTGTCTCGCACGGTGCCGTGGTACAGCTCCACGTCCTGCCACACCACCGCGAGCTGCCGGCGCAGGTCGGACAGCTCCAGCGTCCGCGCGTCCTGCCCGTCGAACAGCACGCGCCCCCGGCCCGGCTCCTCCAGCCGCGTCAGCATCCGCGCGAGCGTCGTCTTCCCGGAGCCGCTGGAGCCGACGATGGTCACCACCGTACCGGGCTGGATGCGCGCGCTCACCTCGCGCAGCACGTCCTGCCCGGGCAGGTAGCCGAAGGACACGTCCTCCAGCTCCACCCCGCCGGAGAGCCGCTGTGTCACCGGCGCCGGCGGCGTCAGCGAGCGGGCCGGGTCCTGCTCCGGCGTCTCGTGCAGGTACTCGAAGAAGCGGCGCAGGTGGACCCCGCGCTGCTGCAGGCCGGTGACGAAGCCGATGACCTCGATGACCGGCCCGCGCAGGTACGCGGCATAGGCCACGAAGGCCACGAAGCCGCCCAGCGTCAGCTTCCCCTGGAGGATGAGCCTCCAGCCCAGCCAGGTGAACAGCGCCGTCTGCGCGGCCTCCACCGTGCGCTCGAACAGGCGCAGCAGCCCCTCCACTCCATGGGCCTTGAGGTGCGCCCGCAGCACGGACTGCATGAGCCCCGCGGCGCGCTGGTAGATGAACGGCTCCAGCGCGAGCACCTTCGTCGTGCGGCTCTGTCGCAGCGTCTCCACCTGGAGCGCCTGGAGGGCGCCGTGCACGCCCATCACCTCCTGCCACGCGAGCCCCATGGCGCGGCCGATGAGCAGCGGCACCGCCACCACGAAGGGCAGCGTGGCCACGGCCGCGAGCGCCAGCTCCCAGTGCAGCGACGCCAGGGTGAAGGGGATGACGACCAGGAAGGTGAGCTGTGAGAAGACCAGCCGGATGAGCCCCAGCACCAGCGCCATGCCGGCCTTCGCGTCGTCGAAGCGGCTGGTGAGCTCTCCCACCTGGCGCCGGGAGAAGAAGCGGTCCGGCAGGTGCTGTAGATGGTTGAAGAGGTAGAGCGCGGCGGAGCTCTCCAGCTTCACCGTGAGGTACGAGGAGTAGTAGCCGAACAGCGACTCCGCGAGCGCCGCCGCCACCGACGCGGCGAGGATGCTCAGCACCAGCACGTGCAACAGCCCCAGGTCCTGCGGGGTCGACACGTGGTCGAACAGCAGCCGCGTGAGGAAGGGCGGGATGAGCAGGAGCGCGGCGATGACCGGGCCCAGGAGCGCGCTCCTGACGAGCGAGCCCCACGCGGGACGCAAGAGCCGCAGCAGCGCGGCGAGATAGCGCGCCGACTGCCGCAGCCCGGGAGCCCCTTCTGTCCGCATCGCGCCGCCCGCTTCCATCACAGGTGCGTGAGCACGCTCCGCGCCAGCGCGTCCACTTCCTCCGGGATGGCGTGGACCCGCAGGCCGGTGTGCTGCTCCATCTTCCGCCGCGCCTCCTCCAGGACTTCATCCCGGACGCCCAGGAACCACGTCTCCGTCCAGCGGCTGCCCAAGAGCTTGCGTCCGCCCATCATCGCCAGGCCCACCACCGTGCAGGGCACGTGGTGCTCGCGGGCCAGCGACTCCACGTACTCGCGCGTCGCGATGACGTCCTCGGGCTTCGTGTCCACCGCCACGGTCAGCACCACCAGGCGCGGCAGGAACGTCTCGTAGATGTGCGTGGAGGCGTTGGCCCGGCGGTCCTGCCCCTGGGGCACATAGAGCAGGCCGTTCTGCCCGCCGGTGATGACCAGGTCGCAGTCCTTCGCCAGGTCCGCCATGAGCCGCCGCTCGAACGCCAGCCGCTGCGGGCCCTCCACGCGCAGCACGCGCGAGTAGCCCGTGTCCGAGCCCAGCAGGATGCCCGTGGGCTCCGTGGCGTGGTGGCGCACGCGCACGTGCTTCGCCAGCGCCTCGCGCAGGTAGACCTGCGTGGTGAACTTGCCCTGCACCGTGTCCGTGCCGAAGACGCCCAGCAGGTTGCGTGGGCCGTAGTCCTCCAGGGCCGGCTTCGCGAGCGCGTCCTGCTCCGGCACCGCCACGCGGAAGAACAGCTCGGGGTCCGGCTCCAGCCCGTCGAAGAGGTCGTAATAGAGGATGTCGTCGTACAGCGACACCACCGGCAGCCGCCTGCGCGTGGCCACCTCCAGCAGCGCGCGGACGTGCGGCACCTCCGTCTCGAAGTTGAGCGAGCAGGTGAACACGACCGCGTCGAAGTCATGGCTCGCGATGGCCGCCGGGTCGTTCACCACGGGCACGGACAGCTCACCGGCCTGGATGTACGTGCCCGCGTCGCTGAGCGTCACCGTGTCGTCGAAGACGACGCACGCCGGGGCCGGGCTCCGGTCTCGGAAGCGCAGGAGCGCGTAGCCTTCCTTGTTGTACTTGAAGACGGCGGTCCGCTTGCCCGCGAGCACCTCCATCACCTGCGCGCGCGTGTACATGTGGCGGCTGCGCAGCGTGGGGTTCATCTTCAGGGGCAGCCGCTGGTCGCCCTCCCAGATTTCACCCAGCTTCCGGTACAGCACCTCCGGGTCGTACTTGGGATAGGTGCGCGTGTCCGGCGCGATGAGCAGCGGCACGCCGTAGTCCGGCATCTGGAAGACGTGCTCGCGCTCGGAGCCCTCCACGCGCAGCGCGTAGCGGCCCTGCGGGTGCAGCAGGAAGTACTGGAACGCGACGCGCAGGCCCGCGACCTCCAGCACCTCCGCGTCCAACGTCAGCTCCCGGCGCGCCCCGGTGTTCACGCCCTCCAGCGACAGCCGGCGCAGGAGGAACGGCGGCTGCTCCTGCCCACCGGCCTTGCTCACCTGGATGAGCACGCACTTGAAGGGGTCCACCGGGAAGGACGTGAGCAGCTCCGAGGAGAAGTCCTTCAGCCGCGACACGACGTCCGCATAGCGCGCGAGGAACAGCGCCCGTGCCCGGTCCCGCTGTGTCGGGTCCGGAATCATGAAGAGCAGGTCGCTGCCGCTGAAGACCTCGAAGCGGCGCCACGTCTCGCGCGTCTCCGCGTCCACGGGCTCCGGCAGCTGCGCCTCCACCAGCTTGATGAGCGCGTACATCCACGCGTTGCCCGGCGTCAGCCAGTGCTCGCTGTAGAAGTCGCGCCCCCACGTCGAATAGTAGAGCCGGGGCAGCGACGGCGGCTCGGGCGGTGGCGTGGCGGCCTGGATTTCGACGGGCGCGGCGGGCTGCATGACGCCCTCCAGCCAGTCGATGCCTTCATGCCACCAGTGGCCGAACAGCTCCGTGTCGAACGCGAGCACGAACGTCTGCCCGTCCTGCACGAGCGCGCGGCGTGAGTCCAAGAGCTCCCAGAACTCGCGCACGTGGTGCTTCACCTGGGAGTGGGCTGCCTCCACGTCGTAGAGCGCCTTCTGACCCAGGTCGACCTTCTGGCCCGTCACCGCCTGGTACTTGAGGCCCGTCCACACGTGCCCCCGCTTGTTCGCGGGCACGGGCACGCCCAGCTCCTCGAAGTATTCAGGCCGCAGGTCGAAGCCCACGTCCCGGAAGAACTCGCGGTACACCGGGTGCGCGGGGAACGTGGACTCGGGCGACTTCCACAGGTGCAGCCCGATTCGGTAGTCGTGGACTAGCACCTCCAGGTCCTCGTGGCGGAACACGCCGCTGGGGTCCTGGGCCTGGGACGCGCCAATGCCTGTCAGGCTGAGCGCGGTGCGGCGGATGCCATGGCGCTTGAGCACGCGCTCCAGCCCTGGCTGGAAGGCGCACTCGGGCAGCCAGAGGCCGTCCGGTTCGCGGCCGAAGGTGTCCTGGAAGGACTCCACGCCCCGCGCCACCAGCCGGTCCGCGACGGCGGGCTGGAAGAAGGGCAGGAAGTTGTGCTGCGGCGTGGAGGTCCACAGCTGCACGTTGGACGGCCGCGAGCGCCCCAGCGAGGCGAACACGTCCCGCAGGCTGTGCTGCTGGAGGAACGCGAGGCTGTCCTCCACGCGGCGCAGGTACATGCCCGCGGTGCGGTGCACCCGCGCGAGCGCCTCGCCCGACAGGGATTGGGGGTACTTCTCGTAGCGGTTGTAGAGGTCCAACCGCGACGTGCGCTCCATCTCGCGCGTGGCGATGCGCTTCAGCAGCTGGAGGTAGCCGGTGTAGCGCTCCTCGCAGGCGACGAGCTGCTCGAAGAGGCACGGGGTGAAGGACATCACCAGCGTGCCGGCGAAGCGCTGGGCGTCCCAGCGCTCCAACATCCGGAACAGCGGGATGTACGTCTCCGTCAGCGCTTCGAAGAGCCAGTTCTCCGGCTCATCGAAGAGGGGCCCCTCGCCCAACACCTGCGGCATGTGGGTGTTGAGGATCAGGGTGAGGCGCGTGTTCATGAGGGGACCGCGAGACGGGGGGAAGCGGGGGAGGCACTGCGGACCGCGGGGCTAGTAGCAGCCGAACGTGGAGCGGTCCTCGGCGGTGACGGAGCCGCCGTCCTCGCAGGTCCACTGGTAGGTCCAGTAGTTCTGCCAGACAGCGCCGCCGCCGAAGGAGGGCACCAGGTTCCAGGTGGAGCCGGCGAAGGTGGAGGTGCCGAAGCCCTGGACATCCGGGCTGCCCTGCACCGCGTTCAACAGGTCACTGACGTTCTTGCGCGTGTAACGCATGGGAGTGCTCCGGGTGTGGCGTGGGGAAACGGCGAAGGGGGGCGCTAGTAGCAGCCCACCTGGGCGCGGTCCTCGAAGACGACCTGGCCGCCGTCCTCACAAATCCGGTGATTCGGGTTGTAGATGTCCTGGAGGATGTTGCCGCCCGCCGACGGGGTGATGTTGTACGTGTAGCCGCCGATGGTGGACGTCCAGAAGCCCACCACGTCGGGGTTGCCCTGCACGGTGCCAAGCAGCTCGGAGATGTTCTTGCGCGTGTACCGCATGGTGAGGACTCCAGGTGATGAGGGGGAGATCAGCGGAGCCCTGAATCCTAGGAAGGGACGGAGGAGCGGGCAAGACAGGGCAGGGCAGGGTCCCCGGAAGTGTCAGGAAAGACGCGCGCTTTCCTGTTTCACGGTGTCACGGGAACCCCGGCATCCCCCGGCTCAGTTGCTGACGAGCGCCAGGGCCAGCGCGTCCTGGTTGCGGCCCCGGAGGGTCGCGATCTGCTTGTAGAGGATCCGGGTCGTCCAACAGGCCTCTTCATCGGCGAGCGTGCTCATCCGCTGCAGGTTGTTGGCCAGCCGCTGTGTGTCCTCATTGCCGACACGGATGCTGATCTCGACGAAGGCCTGTTCCACGTCGGTCGCCATGGCCTGCCGGGACAGGGGAGCCTGCCGCAGCTCCGCTGCCAGGGCACTGGCCGCGATGACGCTGATGCGACCGAGTGCCTCGTCATCCATGATGCTGAAGATCCGGCTCAGTCCTGCATCCGTGACGTTGCCACGGCCGAACGCGGCGCAGTCCTTCTCGTCGGCCAGGTCCACGATATGAGAGAGGGCTTCTGCCCGCTGTATCAGGATCCGGTCGGAGAGCCGGCGCAGTCCGGCCTGCGCCAGCTGAATGGACTGCTGTTGCCGCTCCTGGCGATTCATGGTGGGAGTGACTTCGAACCACTGCCGGATTTCGGGGTGGTCCTTCGTGGCCAGGGCCCATTGCCGCAGATAGCGATCCAGGCCACCGCTGGACTCGTTCGCGATGAGCGCCTCCACCATGCTGTCGTAGTCCACGGGCCGCCGTTGTTGGTATGCGCGCCAGCCCATGGACGAGCTCAACGCCGCCACGGTGACGAGCGCCACCGAGACGTTCTTCCCCAATTTCAACACGCGGCCCAGGAGTCCCACGACACCTCCCGCCACGGCACCGATCAATGCACTGCCCAGCACGCTGGACCAATCCATCCATTCCCCCTCTGCCATCAGGCGAGGATGTGAAGGTAATGGATTGGAGGGGCCGCCGGTAACGTACGCCCCGTGAGGGTGGGTTCCTACCCGTTGCGAACGAGAGGCATCCGGGGCCGCATGCCGACGTTCAGCCAGGGTTCGAGCGCGAGCTGGACGCCGCACGCCGCGACGGTGACGAGCGCGGCCGTGACGCCCGGCGCCTTCCACGCGCCAACGACAGCCGCCGTGGCGATGACCCAGGGGCGGAGCAGCGTGAACGGCCCCATGACCACCACGCTCGCCAGCGTCCGCACGTCGGCCTCCGCGGCGGCCCAGACGCCCATGCCCATCAGCGTCAGCGTCGCGTAGGGCAGCAGCACCCAGAGGATCGCCTGGGCGCAGACGAGCAGCTGGGGGAACAGGCCCGGTGAGAACAGGCAGGCCCCGGCGATCCCGGCACCCACCAGCGCGGTCGTGAAGAGTCCCCGCCCCATCCCCCGGCGGACGGCGGCCCGGTAGTAGTCGGCCTTGAAGACGCGGGCATCCCGGCCCGCGGCCACCCGGAAGCCGCAGAACGCGGCGTCGGTGACGGAGAGCAGGGCGAGCAGCATCGGAAGGGCGGCGTTCATGAAGTGGGTCCCAGCCGTGAGCGCAGCGGGCCCAGGTGGCGCTGGAGCGGCTCCCACAGCTCCGCGCGCGTTCCCACCGTGGCGGTCATGGGCCGGAGCATGGCGCCCAGGAGGTTGCGGGCCCCGTCCAGGGACGCGCAGGTGAACCCCGTGGCGGACCGGGCCGCCGGCAGCAGCGTCTCCGTGGGATGGGCACGCCGCGCGGAGACCACGCCATCGTGGCGCGCGAGCGGCTCCCGCATGCGGGCCTGGTGGAACATCCACGAACCCCAGGGCGAGAGCACCGAGTGCTGGATGTCGTAGTGCACGAACGCATGCCCCTGCCGCTGGCCGGCGAAGAAGGCGTTCAGGTCGTTGCCACGGAAGTGATGCAGGACGCCCGTGGAGATGTAGATGTGGCCGGGCTGCTCCAACTGGAACGCGTTCGCCACCCGGAGCTCGCATGAGAGGGATTCCTCTTCCGCGAGCCGCCGGGCGTTCTCGATCAGCGTCACGTTCATGTCACAGCCGATGAGTTCAACGTCGCGCCCCAGCCGCCCATGGGCCGCGAGCGAGCGGACGGCGTAGCCGAGCCCGCAGCCGACATCGACGATGCGCAGCGGAGGCTTCACGCCGGACTCACGCAGCGCCTGCAACAGGGGCAGCAGCACGCAGCGGATGCGGTCCGCCTGGAGGAACTCCTCGCTCAGCCGCTGCAGCTCGATGTGGGAGCGCAGCAGGGCCAGGCTGCAGGCCTCGAAGTCGAGCGTGTCGTTGGACGCGGGAAGCCGCTGCACGAGCCGCGCGGCGGAGCGCTGCCCATTGGCCATCAGCCGCGCCACCACCGCTGACCGGGACACCGGACGCGGCTGGAGCGTCGCGACGTCGTAGTCGACGATGAGGTCTGAGATTTCCAGCAGGTCGGAGGGCATTCCAGCGAGTGCGCCGGAGTGTACCTCAACGCCGGGGCGGCTCAGCGCCCCGGCGTCGGCCCTACCTACTCCCTTGCTCCGGTCAGCCCGGGCGGGCAGCTGAAGTGGGCCGGCACGGACCACAGCTGGCCCTCGTCGGCGTCGGTGACGCCGGTGAAGAAGATGCGATGCCCCACGCGGGTGAACGAGCCCGGAAATTGGATGTCCGCCAGCCGGCCCTGCGTCGCCACGGAGCCCCGGGTGAAGTAGGGGAAGACGGGCCCGAGGGGGTCCGGCGCGCCGCCGAACAGGACCTGGCCCTTGCCGGTGGCGAACAGCGGGTAGCGGTACCCGTACTCCACATTGGGATTGTCGAAGAGCTGGCGGGTCCCCTCGGCGGTGCCATTCGTCGCCCACAGCGCTACGTCCCTGGACACGGGGGCATCGCTTCCGATGCTCACGAAGAAATAGATGTCGCCGCCGGAGACCACGGACGACCGCACGGCGGGATACGCGTACTCGTCGGATGCGTAGGGGTTGGGCAGGGTGGTGATCCCCGTCTTGCCGCCGCCGCTCAGTGAGAGCCGGTCGATGCGCAGCCGCTTCGTCACCGGGTTGTCCACGGACGTCAGATAGACATACGCGCCCAGCGTCCCGAGCAGGTGCACGCGCCTGCCGAAGGCCTCCAGGCGAACGGTCCCCGCGGCGGTGCCATTCGTCTTCCAGACCTCGGAGTTGGGGCCGTCCTCCAGGATGAACAACGGCGGCTCACCCGGGCTGCTCACCCCGGACAGGTAGGCGTTCCCCGCGTCCAGCCGCTTGACGGAGGTCGTCCCGGCGTGCGTGCCGTCGGTGCGCCACAGCGTGGTGCCCGTGTCCTCGGAGAAGATGAAGAGCAACGCGTTGCCAGCCTTCAACGTGTAGTAGCCCAGGTTCGTGAGTCCGCCGAAGTCCTTCACCCTCAGCGTGCCGGCCGCCGTGCCATCGGACCGCCACAGCTCCGGCCGGGCCCCGTCTCCCGGCACGGGCACCCAGCGGAAGAACACCAGGCGGCCATTGAGCTCCGTGGCGTTGGTCATCACGGAGCCTTCCGCGCCCGGGGTGATGTCCTTGACCAGCCGGGTCCCCGCCTCCGTCCCGTTGCTGCTCCACAGCTCCATGCCGGTGGTGTCGGTACGGGTCTGGAAGAAGAGCTTGTTGCCCACCGCGACGAGGTTCTGGGGCTGATAGACGCCGGGGGGCCCCGGAAACACCTTCACCTGGACGGTTCCTGCCTCCGTGCCGTCGCTGCGCCACAGGACCGACCCGGCGTCGAAGCCCGAGGTGACGAAGTAGAGGGTGCCCTGGACGTTCGTGAGCTCCCCCATGAAGCCCGCGGAAGCCGAGGGCATGATGGTCGCCACCCGGGCCGCCACTCCCGGTGGGCACGCCTGGGCGGTCACCTCGCGGGAGCCGTCCTCCACCGCCTCCGGCAATCCCCCACAGCCCACCACCCCTGCCAGGCCCAACCCCAGCAGGGCACCCCAATTCCTTGCATGCATGTCCACGCCTCCCGGTCCAGGAAACGCGGAGGGTGGGGTGCACGGCTTTGCCTTCCAAGGGGGCCCCCAAGGAGGTGGGAGTGTCGCGAGGCCGGGGCGGGGCGCCCCTTATTCGCCGGGCTGCCCGATGAGGTAGGTGATGGCCATTCCCCGCGCGCGGTGGACGCCCGTGTGCCAGGTGTACCCATTCGCGTCGAGCCCCGCCGTCAGCTTCTCCAGGTCCTCCGGCGCGTAGGTCCGCAGCGACGACACCACGCCATCCCAGAGGACGAGCAGGGGGATGATGGGCACCAGGTAGGTGAGCAGCCATCGCCACCAGCGCCTGGGGCGGATGAGCGGGGTGAAGCCCCACACCAGGGGGATGACGAGCAGCAGCTGGAAGAGGATGTAGAGCGGTGAGCGCTGCGTGAGCTCGAAGGCGGCGACGGGGACCCGGCGCGCGACGGCGTCCTCCAGGAGGGCGCGGACCTGCGGCGGGCGGAGGTGGTGCAATGCCTCGAAGAGGGTCCGCACGCCCGTCAGCTCCTCGGGGACGCGCGTGGCGTCCACCGGCGTGTCGCGGTAGTGCGCGCCCGGAGGCAGCTCCAGTCCAGGGGTGGGGTGGAGGTCGGTGAGCAGCACCTCGGCCTCGGCGTTCTGCTTCTGGAGCACCGGGAGCAGGGTGCGCCACGGACCGCCGGTGCCGGAGCAGAGGTCGACAATCTGGTTCGTGCCGGCCATGCGCAGCAGCGCCGCCAGCTGCGTCGCCATGCCGTCATAGGGGCGCGTCTTGTCGAGCACGACGTGCAGGTAGTCGACCTCGCCCCGGCGCAGCGGCGCGGGCAGCCAGGACTGGTCGAGGAACTCGAAGAGGTGGAGGCGGGGCAGAAATGGCATCGCGGGACAGGATAGAGCCTCCGCGCGCCCGGCCCTACTTGCTCACCGCGATGGACTTGCGGAACAGCGCCAGGCTGTAGACGAAGAACCCCACGCCCACCGCGCTCACCATCAGGAACTGGCGCCAGACGGCCCACAGCCCTCCGCCTCGGTAGATGATGACCTGCGAGAAGCTGACGAAGTGCCGGGCCGGCAGCAGGTACGTGACGTATTGCAGCCACTTCGGCTGGCTCTCCACGGGCGTGCTGCCGCCCGAGAGCAGCATCAGCACCAGGACCACCAGGATGATGAGCAGCGCGAACTGCGCCATCGAGCGGGAGATGGTCCCCAGGAAGATGCCGAGCGCCGTGGCGAAGAACAGGTAGAGCACGACGCCCACGAACCACAGCACCACCGAGCCGGCGAACGGCACCTTCAGCACCAGGTGCACGACCAGGAACAGCGAAGCCCCGGTCGCGACGAGGATGACGAGGCCGTTGGCCCAGACCTTCGCCATGGCGATCTCGAACGAGGTCAGCGGCATCACCAGCAGGTGCTCCAGCGTTCCGTGCTCGCGCTCGCGGATGACCGCCGCGCCCGTGAGGACGACCGTCAGCAGGGTGATTTGATTGATGATGGCCACCACGCTCTTGAACCAGGACGACACCCCGTTGGGGTTGAAGAGCTTGCGGACAATCAGGTTGACGGGCTTCGGCCCCGTCTCCTCCGTGCGCTTGAGGAAGGAGGAGATGCGGTCATTGAGGATGTTCTTGATGTAGCCGGAGCCGATGCCCGCCTGCTGCATGGCGGTCGCGTCGATGTTCAGCTGGACGTCCGGGTTGCGCCCCGCGCGCAGGTCGTGCTCGAAGCGCGGCGGAATCACCACGACGAACATGAACCGGCCCCGGTCCATGTCCGGCTGGATGTCCTCCGAGGTGATGACCTCCGGCGACATGAAGCGGGGCGGATAGAACGCGTTGAGCAGCTCCTTGGACAACGCGGACCCGTCCTCGTCGACGAAGGCAATGGAGGCGTTGTTCACCTCGCTGGAGGTCCCCGTGGCCTGGACGTAGATGGCCAGGGTGAACGCATAGACGACGAACACGACCAGCACCGCGTCGCTGAGCAGGCTGCGGATCTCCTTGAGCCCGAGCCACAGGATGTTCAGCAGCGAGTTCACTGCTATTTCTCCTGCTTTCTCAGGCCGAGGACGCTGATGGCCAGAAGGAGGGGAACGCACACGGCCAGGAAGGCGACGTCCCTCAGGATGAGGCCCGCGCCCAACCCCTTGGTGAAGGCGCCCAGGCTGGCGTGCATGTAATAGGTGGCCGGCCAGATGGAGCCGACGACCTTGGCCCCGCCCTGGAGCGTGGAGACCGGCTGCAGCAGGCCGGAGAACTGGATGGTCGGCACGATGGTCAGGATGGCCGTGACGAAGACGGCCGCGACCTGGCTGCCGGTGAAGGTGGACGTCACCATCCCAATGCCTGTCGTCGCCGTGACGTAGAACAGCGCGCAGACCACCAACGTCAGGAAGCTGCCCTTGATGGGGACGCCGAAGACGACCAGCGCCAGCGCGGTCAGGATGAAGAAGTTGGCCATTCCAATGGCCACGTAGGGCAGCTGCTTTCCGAGCAGGTACTCCAGCCGCCCCGTGGGCGTGACGTAGAAGTTGATGATGGACCCCAGCTCCTTCTCACGCACGATGCTGACCGTCATGAGGATGGCCGGGATGAGCAGCAGCAGCAGCGCCGGGACGCTCGGCACGATGGAGTAGATGCTCTTGAAGGTGGGGTTGTAGAGGTAGCGCTCTTCGATGTTGGCCGTGGACTTCCGCGCGCTGGCGGAGTGGAAGCCGCTCGCGGGATCCCGGAGCATCCGGTTGTGGACCCCCTGGACGTATTGCTCCACGGTGTCGCCACGGAAGGTCATGGCGCCGTCCACCTGCGCCAGCACATCGGGGCCGGAGCCCCGGCGGAGGTCCAGGCCGAAGCGGGGCGGAATCTCCATCACCACGGAGACGTCGTCGGACTGGAGCCTGCGGAGCGCCTCGTCCGCGGATTGGGCAGGAGGGGTCGGGGCGAAGTAGGGCTTCGCCGCGCTGAACTGCTCCAGGTACGCGCGGCTCTCGGGCGACTGGTCCAGGTCCAGCGCGGCATAGCGGATGTTCTCGACGTCGGTCGTGATGCCGAAGCCGAAGACGAGCATCAACACCGCGGAGCCGATGAAGGCGAACGCCAGCCGGACCTTGTCGCGGAGGATCTGACTGGTCTCGTTGGAGGCATACGCGAGCAGCCGGCCCAGACTCAGCCGGAGCCCGGCCCGGTCCACCCGTGGCGCGGCCGGGCTCCGGCTGAGTCT
>NZ_RAWC01000051.1:0-46934 GCF_003611685.1 Corallococcus sp. CA049B
GGCTTGGGGTGGTGGGCGCAGGCGGCGAGCGACAGCGCGGCGGCCAGGACGAGCGACACGGTAGCGCGGGTCTTCATCACGGCGTCCCTCCGGCGGCGACGGCCTTGGGGGTGAGGGTGAGGACGGTGAGGTTCTTGTCCTCGAGGTACTTCCTCGCGAACAGGGTGAGCTGCTGGGGCGTTACGCTGCCCAGCTGTTTCAGGTAGCTGGCGAGCGCGTCGGGGCGGCCCATCACGCCCGCGTAGAGGGCCAGGTCGATGGCCACGTCGCGCGGCGTCTCCAGGTCCATCAGCAGGCCGTAGCGCAGGTGGTCCTGGATGGCCTTCAGGCGCACGGCGTCCACCGGGCCGCCGGACAGGGCCGTCACCTCGCGGCGCAGCACGGCGTCCACGTCGGCGCGGAACTTCTCGTCCTGCAAGGTGGCGTCGATGGGGAACAGGTACGGGTCGCGGTGCGGCGTGGTGTAGACGTTCAGCGACTCGACGTACTGCTTCTCCAGCACCAGCTCCTTGTACGCGGGGCTGGTGTCGCCCACGAGGTACTCGGCGAGGATGGTCTGGATGGCGGCGTCGGGCGTGTCCGCGCGCGCGGCGGGCGTGTGCCACGCGAGCACGTGGCGCGGCTGCGTGGGCTGCGGCCAGTCCACGTGGACGGTGCGCTGCTTCGTCTGCGGGGGCTCGGTGGGGATGCTGACGCTGGTGGGCTGGCGCTGCCATCCGCCGTAGGCCTTCGTCACCTGCGAGACGACCTGCGCGTCGTTGAAGTCACCGACGATGAAGAGGGTGGTGTTGGCGGGCGTGTACCAGCGCTCGAAGAACGAGCGGCTGTACGCGTACGCCTTGGGCATCGCCTGGATGTCTTCGTAGAAGCCCAGCGTGGTGTGCTGGTACGTGTGGCGGGTGAAGGCCGTCTTCGCCAGGGCCTCCTCCAGCTTGAGGTCCGGGCCCGCGGCGTTCTTGTGGTACTCGCCCAGGACGGCGAGCGCCTCCGTCTGGAAGGCCGGCTCGGAGTACTCCAGGTTCTGGAAGCGGTCGGCCTCCAGCGCGATGAGCTTCTCCAGGCCGGCGGTGGGGCCGTACACCTGGTACACGGTGATGTCGTCGGTGGTGAACGCGTTGTCGTCGAAGCCGAAGCCGCCGAGGATGCGCTCGCGCTGGCCCTCCGGGTTCGCCTTGGTCCCCTTGAACATCATGTGTTCGAAGAAGTGGGCGAAGCCGGTGCGGCCGGGCTCCACCTCGTTGCGTGAGCCCACGCGCACGGCGGTGACGTACGCGACGATGCCGGGCGAGTTGAACGGCACGCGCACCACGGTGAGCCCGTTGGGCAGGACCGTGGTGTTCAGCGTGTAGGGGAAGAAGCGGGTGGCGTCAGGAGGCTGCTGCGCGGACGCCGGGAGCACCGGCATCAGGAGCAGCAGCAGGAGGGGCAACAGGCGGCGCATGCGCGGACCCTTTCGGTGCTGGGAACGCGCGGGACGTTACGCCGGAGCCAGGCCTTGCGTGGGTGGCTTTCTGCCGGCGCCTGTCACCTGTGCGCCAGAGCCACGCCTCACAGGGTGATGACGATCTTCCCGAAGTGGCCGCCGGACTCCATGTACCGCAGCGCTTCGCGAGCCTGGGCGAAGGGGAAGACGCGGTCGATGACGGGCCGGGTCTTCTCCTGCGTCATGGCCTTGAGCATGTCCTCGAACATCTCTCGGCTGCCCACGTAGGTGCTGACGACGCGCAGGTGCCTGGCGCTGGTGGCGGTGGTGTCTGGCTTGCCGGGGGCGCCGGTGAGCAGGCCGATGAGCGCGATGTGGCCGCCCTCCGTGGTGGCCGTGATGGAGCGGGGCAGGGTGCCCGCGCCGCCGACCTCCAGCACATGGTCCACGCCCTGGTTGCCGGTGAGGGTGAGCACGGCCTCTTCCCAGTCCGGCGTCTGGCGGTAGTTGATGAGCCCCTGCGCGCCCAGCTGTTTCGCGCGCTGGAGCTTGTAATCCTGGCTGGAGGTGATGAGGACGCGGGCCCCGAGGAGGCGGGCGAACTGGAGGGCGAAGATGGACACGCCGCCGGTGCCCTGCGCGAGCACGGTCTGCCCGCGCTTGAGGCCGCCCTGGGGGACGAGCGCGTTCCAGGCGGTGACGGCGGCGCAGGGGAGGGTGGAGCCCTCCTCGTAGGAGAGCCAGTCCGGGAGGAGGACGAGCCCTTCGGCGTCCAGGCAGACGTATTCCGCGAGGACGCCAGGGACGCCGCCGCCGAGCGCGTGGGCGACCTTCTCCGGGGTGCGTTCGCCGTCGGTCCAGACCTGGAAGAAGGTGGGGGCGACGCGGTCGCCGGGTTTTACGCGGGTGACGCCGGAGCCCACGGCGACGACCTGGCCAGCGCCGTCGGAGCAGGGGATGAGGGGGAGCTTGAGGCCGGGGTAGGTGCCGCGGGCGATGATGAGGTCGCGGTAGTTGAGGGAGACCGCGTGGATGCGGACGAGCGCCTGGCCGGGGCCCGGTTGGGGCTGGGGCGTCTCCACGAGGGTCCAGCTGGAGGAGCCGGTGGGGGTGTGGAGCTCGTACGCCTGCATGAGGGGACTCCGGAAGGAAGGGGCTGCCTGGGGGGCAGGCAGGGGAGGAGATGTTGCAGGAGTGACCGCCGAGGCTTCAGGAGGATTGACGGGGGGCGTTCAGCGGTTAATGTAGGTCGAGTGCGGAGCTGATGGGGCCGCATGACGTACATCGAACCGGGGGCGACCTGGCTTCGACGGGGGCAATGACGTTCGAGACGCGTGCCGAGCTTGTTGGGTGCTCGTAAAACTTCCGACAACAACACAAAAGCCAACGACAACGTTGAGCTCGCGCTGGCTGCCTAACTAGCAGTCTCTAGTGCGCGGTCCCCCTGCTCTCGGTCCGTGGGGTAGGGATGGGCCGTCATAATGCGGACTGGTCGCCAAGGGTGCCTGGGCCCGAGGTGACGAGATCTTTCCAGGACCGGCATCAGGGATCCCGTCCGTGGGAGCCCGGGTGACGTAGCAAATCGCGGACTACGCACGTAGGGTCGAAGAGCCGACGGCTTTCGGACGAGGGTTCGATTCCCTCCGCCTCCACAGTGAAGCCTGGCAATCCAGTACGGGTTGCCAGGCTTTTTCTTTTGGAGGAGCCGAAGCGCGGAGGCCGCTTCGTGAAGCGGTGGGTGAGCGCCCGTCAGTCCAGGTTCTCCAGGGACAGCTCCACCTGCTCTCGGTAGAGCGGCACCCGTTCCACTGCGAGCAGGTCCTTTAGCAGTTTCCGTGCTCCAGCCTTGTCCCCCGCGCGCTCGAGGTCCCGTGCCCTCATCTCCGTGATGTTCAAGCGGATGGATCCGTCACGGATCCGCCCGCGCGCCTCGCGCAGCAGGGCGGTTGCCGTGCCCACTTCCTGGACGGCTACCTGCGCGTCGGACTCAAGAATGCCCACCTGCCGGGCCGTGCGCAGGAGGAGCTCGCGCACGTGCGGGGTCAGCACCAACGCTTCGCCCGCCTCCACGCGCGAGGCCAGCTCCCGCACAGGGTCCCAATCAATGTCCTCGGACATGCTCAGCGCCCGCCCTTCCGCTTCCGGCACTTGTCGCGAGGCCAGTCGCCCTGCTGCCCCTCGCAGTATCGGAAGCAGTCGTAGCAGGAGCCTGACCAGCGGTCCTCCTGACATTGCACATAGGTCTCCAGGCAGGCGCGCTTCCACTCTGGAAGGTCTCGGGAGAGCTCCTCCGCGGCCCGGGCGAACAGGAGGATGTCCTCGGCCTCCAACTCCGTCGCGCCGCAGCGCGCGGGGTTGCCCGGGTGCGTCTTCACACAACAACTGATGGTGGAGTCCTGGGGACCACATTGGGCCTGAGCCAGGTACACCGCGGTGGCGCTGGGCTCGGTGGCGCTCGCACGGGCATGGGCCCCGCCACTGCAGCCCATGCCCACCAGCGCGAGTGCCTCCACGAGCATGGCCACGAAGCGGGTGTTTCGATTGTGCATGCATTGCCGCTTAGGCTTGTTTTTGCTTGGGATTCAATCCCTACGGCTTCCGCCCTCGACGGCGCGCTCCGTCGATGCCGGTACACCCACGACTGCAGCGTGCTCAACTGCACGCCGACGCGAACGCCCGCTGCGTCTGCCCGCTCGCCACGATGGACTCCGCGACACGCGCCCTCTCCGGCTTCTCCACCTGCTTCGTCATGCCCGGAAGCGCCCGCCGCGCGCCGCTACCCCGGCAATCCCTCACGGCACGTCGTTGGCCGGACGGATACGGCGCTCGGCACGAGTCTTCTACCGCCCACCCGGCGATTTCCATGGCCCCGGAAGTGGCACTCGGCGCGGGTGGCTTCCAATCCGTTCCCGCCGAGCGTAACCGTCCGGCCAGTGACGTGCCGGAAGGCTTGATGTTGCCGCGCACGTATGCTGAGGGTTGCTTGAGCCGACTGGATGATGGACGCCGGAATCCCGAGTCAGTTCAAGGCCCTCCGGGCAGCCTTGATCCGCCTCGTGCTCCGGCTCAAGCTGCAACCGGCGATTCCCCAAGGGGAATCGCCTCTGGATGCGCCCATCACAGAGCCGGTCCGTGAAACGCCGTGGAACCATCAATATACGTGCGCGATAACACCAAGCCGATGACGTCAGTGCCGCCGCTGCCATTATTTCCGCCAGAGTGTGCAGGAACTACTCAATCCACCCGCTCCCGACATGATTGTCATCAATGGAGTTCGCCAGCGAGACTTGGTTCGAGTCGAAGCCACTGCCCGCGGACAGCGAGACGTCCACCCCCCAATGGCCAAAGCCGACGATGTCCGCAAGGCCGTCGCCGTTGACGTCCGACAGCGTGCGGGGGTGCTGCTCCACTCGCCAGGTCTGGTTGTAGCCGTAGTCCGCTAGCCAGAGCCGGGAATCGGTGAAGCCGGTCCCCGTGGACAGCGCCACCTCCACGCCCCAGTTGCTGAAGCCGACGACGTCTGCAAGGCCGTCGCCGTTGACATCCGCCAGCGTGCGGGGGTGCTGCTCCACTCGCCAGGTCTGGTTGTAGCCGAATTTCGCCAGCCAGAGCCGGGGAGCGGTGAAGCCGGTGCCCGTGGACAGCGCCACCTCCACGCCCCAATTGCTGAAGCCGACGACATCTGCACGGCCGTCGCCGTTGACGTCTGCCAGCGTGCGGGGGTGCTGCTCCACTCGCCAAGTCTGGTTGTAGCCAAATTTCGCCAGCCAGAGCCGGGAATCGGTGAAGCCGGTGCCCGTGGACAGCGCCACCTCCACGCCCCAGTTGCTGAAGCCGACGACGTCTGCAAGGCCATCGCCGTTGACATCTGCCAGCGTGCGGGGGTGCTGCTCCACTCGCCAAGTCTGGTTGTAGCCGAATTTCGCCAGCCAGAGCCGGGAAGCGGTGAAGCCGGTGCCCGTGGACAGCGCCACCTCCACGCCCCGATGGCTGAAGCCGACGATGTCCGCAAGGCCGTCACCGTTGACGTCTGCCAGCGTGCGGGGGTGCAGTTCCACTCGCCAGGTCTGGTTGTAGCCGAAGTTCGCCAGCCAGAGCTGGGAAGCGGTGAACCCGGTACCCGTGGACAGCGCCACCTCCGCGCCCCGATGGCTGAAGCCGACGATGTCCGCAAGGCCGTCGCCGTTGACGTCTGCCAGCGTGCGGGGGTGCTGCTCCACTCGCCAGGTTTGGCTGTAGCAAAAGTCCCGGCTCCACAATCTACGACCGTAGAGTTGGACGACGCCCTCGATATCGGTCGCACTCAGCTCACCGTTCCCGTTCCAGTCAGGGTTGCAGTAGTTCATCACCGATTGTAGGTCCCATGCACCAATCATCAGGTTGCCGTAGGAGCCCTGCGCAGGCTCGGTGCAGGTGGACGGTCGGTCTGGACGATTCTGCTCGTGCGCAAAACCTAGCGCATGGCCGAACTCATGTACCGCAATGGCCCGAATACAGAACTCCCGCTGGAACTGGCAGCTCGGGCTCCAGTTAGCGAAAGTGAAGTTGAGTTCCATGCCGTTGACGTAGCCATCCAGGCGGCGGCCTAGACCCTTCACGTGCGGACCGGTGTCTGCGATGCGGATACGGATGCCACGTGAGGTCGAGGTGCACGTGCTCCAGCCAGTGAAATTCACCCGTGAGACACTGCCCCACGTGCTGTTGGCAGCATTCTCTACCCAGCCCCGCTCCGTAACACTCGCGACCGTTGGATTTTCCCAGCAGACACTGATGACTGGAGAGTTCCAGATCGAAGTGGTGTCGGCGTAGAGTGCGCTCACATCTGAGGCAAACGATGTCTGATGCGCTGCTGAGGCTGAGAGCCGGTCGCCACCATCACACCCTGAAATGAGAAGGAGTCCTGACATCGCAAGGAAAGACAATGACATGAAATGAAAGGTTGTTCTCGGCATAAGTCTCTTTCCGTGTGGGGCAGGCCCATTCCACCCCAAGATAATCAAAATAGAAAGGCAACATCCCTCAAAAAATCACTCGCCCCATTATGAAAATGCGTATTCCGGTCATGGTGAGCACTCGTTCCGGCTCAAGCCGAGCAGCGATTCCGGCTGATGGCGAGCGGTCGGAGTGTCAGTGACGCTGGGTGGTTCATACCTTGGTCTGCTTCCGACCCTTCATCAAATTTGTCTCCACGTACCGGATGGACTCTCCGCCCAACTTGATGCGATGGGCGTTGTGGACGCGCCGGTCGAGGATGGCGTCGGCCAGCGTCGCGTCGCCAATGACGGCGTGCCAGTCCTTGGGCTCCAGTTGGGAGGTCACCACCGTCGAGGACTGGTGGTAGCGATCCTCCAAGACTTCGAGCAGTTCCTTGCGCTCAGCTGAGCCCAGCGGCTCCAGGCCGAAGTCGTCGAGGATGAGCACCTGGGCCTTGGCCAGCCGCTTGAGCGCATGCGGGTGCGTGCCGTCCGCGCGGGCCTGAGCCAGCTCGTCGAAGAGGCGTGAGGCGCGGCGGTACACGCCACTGAAGCCATCACGGCACGCCTTCTGTCCCAGCGCGCACGCCAGGAAGCTCTTGCCCTCGTCGCTGAAGGACCCGCACGATGGCTGGTCGCAGCTTCTCCGGGGTGGGATGTCCTTCGCTCATCCTCAGAGAAGGTAAAGTTTCGACGATCGCGTCAAACGAGCCCTGGGTTGGCCCCCACCAGATGGGCCCCTCCGGCTGCCCGTAGATAAGGTGGCTCGCCCCGAGACGAGGGTGTACCTGTCGCAGGTGTTCACCGCGCCCCGTCCTGGTTCGGAGCTGACCCAGACGTGATGAGCGTTGACAACAAGGCGGGCTACTCGGCCTTCGGCGTCTGATATGAGAATGGGTCGCTGGCCATCGTCTAGCATGTCCATCCACTGGAGCATTTAAATGCCTTCGAAGCACTTCCTGACTGCTTGCTCAGCTCTCGCGCTCCTGGTGGCGCTTCCCTCGACTCCGGCAATGGCTGATCCGGGGTATGGGGATTCCCCTGACTTGGCCTTGCGTAGCTGTCAGCACCTTTATGCCATGGGTGTCAGGCGCTCAGGCGTCTACTTTCTCAAGCCTGACGGCGCACAGGCCCTCACCACCTACTGCGACATGGAGACGCAAGGGGGAGGGTGGGCGATGGTCTACAACAGCGTGCTCGGCATCAACACGACCGACTTCTGGAACATCCCCTATGGGGACCGCCTGGGGCGCCGCGGTCGGCCCAGCTTGGATTCCAACTTCTACGAGGGCAGCCTCTATCTCTATCGCAGGACGGAATACGTGGATGCTGTCAAGTACATGGATGTTATCGAAGATCTTCGTGGAAAGACTGTTATCCTCTTCACGGCCCAGGTCGGAGGATTCGCAACCAGTACCATGAGGTTTCAGGGACCTCAGTTGCTCAGCGGCCAGCCGGAGATATACAGAGAGCAGTTTGCTACTGGCTGGGCAGCCCCTGATTATGATGGGGACACCCACTCAACCACGGAGTGCTCGAGTTACTTCGCAAACGTCACCCAGCACTATGGTGCCTGCTGGGTCTATAATCTCGGTGCCGATGCTGGTGACGGACCTGATGATGGCAGGGTTGGGCCCCACCTGAACTCGACTGTGGCGTCTGCACTGGGGCTCGCCACCGATGGCACGACGTACACGCGTGTCCGCCGCATCACGCGCTTCGTGAGGTGGTAGCGCAGGGGACGAAGCGCCCTCGTCGGATAGACGGGGTCGAGCGGCATGGGTTCGCCCATGCCGAGCGCAGGGCCGCCCTCTGCCGCACCTGCCTGGGCGAGGTATCGAGGGAGGCCGCCGCCCCCTGTGTCAGGGAAGTTGTCGCCTCGGGGTGCGCGCCGAGCTGACGATGCCCTCCGCGCGCCTCGCTCACTTGCTTGTCAAGGACCAGGGCCATGGATCGCATGAGGGTCGGCCAAGCGGATCGCTCAGCTCAGCCGTCCAGGTGCGGCGATTCGAGTTCGCAGCGCTGACGAGGTTGGGTCGGCCCAGCGGATCCGCTGCGGGCTACCGGGCTTAGGCGGCCGAGGGCTTGCGCCGCCGGGTGGGAGACGGATTGCGGAAGCTGTCGCCTTCGATGACGAGGAAGTGGGAGTGGTGGAGGAGCCGGTCCATGGCGGCGCTGGCCATCAGCAGGTCGCCAAAGAGGGGCGGCTACTCCTCGATGGAGCGGTTGGAGGTGATGACGGTGCTCTTGCGCTCGTAGCGCTTGCGGACGAATTCGTAGAGTGAGCGTGAGCGCCTGTCAGTCCAGGTCCTCCAACTCCAGCTCTGCCTGCTCACGGTAGAGAGGCACCATCTCCACGGCGAGCAGGTCCTCCAGCAGCTTCCGGGCCCCGGCTCTATCACCCGCCTTCGCAAGGTCTCCAGCCAGCATCCTCGTGCGCGCCAGACGCATCGAGCCCTCGCGGATCCGCGAGCGAGCCTCGCGCAGCAGCGCGGTCGCAGCAGCCACGTCCTGGACAGCGGCCTGTGCATTCGGCTCAGGAATGGCCACCTCGCGCGCAGTACGCAGCAGCAATTCGCGCACGTCTGGGGTGAGCGCGAGTGCTTCGCCGGCCTCGACGCGCGCGGCGAGCGCACGCACCTCGTCCCAGTTGATGTCCTGCCCCATGCCGCTACCGCCCCTTCCGCTGCCGGAAGCATCTGTCATGCGGCCATTCACCCTGCTGTCCTTCGCAAGAGCGGAAGCAGTCGTAGCAGGACCCTATCCAGTCCTGCTCCTGGCACTTCGCGTACTCGTTCATACAGTAGCGCTTCCACTCCGGCAGGTCCTCCCGGGCCAGCTCCTTGGCGACCCTGGCACCGAAGAGGATTTCCTCTGCCTCAAAGTCCGTGGCCCCGCAGCGCGCGGGGTTGCCCGGGTGCGTCTTCACACAGCAGCTCACCGTGGAGTCCTGGGGACCACATTGGGCCTGAGCCAGGTACACCGCGGTGGCGCTGGGCTCGGCGGCGCTCGCCCGGGCATGGGCACCGCCGCCGCAGCCCGCGCCCACCAGCGCGAGTGCCGCCACGAGCATGGCCACGAATCGGGTGTTCCGACTGTACATGTGTACCTGCCTGGGCTCGTTTTGCTGTGAGTTCAATCCCTCGCAAGAGGGAGCCGGGCCGCACATAGAGGCCGGCCCCGAGGCGCGATGCTCCTACGCGATGAGTACTGGCAGTTCGTCGCCCGGCTCAGGCAGCAGCTCCAGCACACCCCCTTGCTTCGGCGCGAAGCGGGGCGGCGGATATCCGAAAAAGAGGTGAGGGGGAAATACCGTCCCGCCCGTTGCTTCGAGCGGAAATGCAGAAACGCTTTCCGGAGCCCCACGCCCATCCTGGGCGCGGAGGACTCAGCCAACGGCATAAGGGGACACCACAATGAAGCGAGCGTCCATCGTTGTTGCGGCGGTGATGATGTCGGTCGGATTCGCCAGCACGGCCCTGGCGGCCCCCATCACCGTGAATGGCTACGTCTGCGCGGCGACGTACACCCGGCAACCCAACGTCACCTACGGCCAGGGCTACGTGGTCGTGCAGGTGAACACCGGGGCGAACTGCACGGGGAGCTTCGTCGGCAACTACTACTACCTGGGCTCGGGCGCCTCGGCCGGTGGCTACGAGTACAGCGAGGCCGAGCGCCTGGGCCTGTTCGAGCGCGCCACCCAGGCCGCCACCCAGGGCACGTCCGTCAGCCTGTATGTGGAAGGCGCGGGCATCGGCATCCTCAACACCACCTACCGCGGCAACTGACGGCGGACGGGCTCTCGCGCTCCAAACTCAATCCATGGCGTGGCCCCACCCACGGTGACCTGGATGCGCGCCTCCCTCACATGCTGGAAGGCGCGCATCAGGGACCCCGTCAATTCAGTACACCTCCACTGAGGCGTAGAGACTGGTGCCGTTCGTGTAGGCCACCATGGCGCCGCCGTTCGACGGGAGCGCCGCGACTGCTGGCGCGGCGCCTGGCCCCACTGTCCTGGCATCCGTGTTCAGAGTCGTGGCGGCCCCCACGACTTCCCAGTCGGGATGCGGCAGGGGCCTGGCTGTCTTGGCTGGCTGTGGCGGCTTGAGCTTCAACACCACGCGCTCTGGGCCTGCTTGAGGGAAAGATGAGGCAAGGCGCGTGCCTGGTGGGGAATGGCTCTTCGAAGAAGAGAAGACGCGGCCCACGTTTGTATCTGCCGTGCGCTGCTCGACTTCTTCTTCAGCCCGTTGTCTGGGGTTTCCGCCGTGGAGATCGCACCCATGTATTGCGGGAATCCGGCTCAATCGGGGGCCAAGCCGACCTGGACGGGCGACCCATGTCTTTCAAAACGTTTCACCTGCGGCCTGGAGCCCCACTTCTCTCGGTGCTGCTGACCCTCCTGATGCTCCCCGCGATGGCGGGAGAGTCCGTGGACTCTCAGACTGACCCGCGTGAGTGGGGTTCGCAGCCTCCCTATGCCCAGAAGGTGCTGTGCCTGGACCCCGTCGTCTACCTGCGGCTGAACGGCAACTTCCGGGACTCCGCTTCTCCAGGAGTTCATCCGGGTGTGGGCCATGGAGGCGTGGACTTTTCCAGGCCGGGTGGCGGCGCCCCCCTGGCGCGCAACCCCTCCAACAAGGCCGCCGTCTTCGATGGCGTGAACGACTACATCGTGGTGCCCAGCTTCGCGAGCCTGAACTTCACGGAGGAGGTGACGGTGATGGCCTGGGTGAAGTTCGACAGGCTGCCCTCCGAGGTCGGACACATCACCACCATCGTTTCGAAGTCAGGAGTCGCGAGGGATCTCGACCTCCAGGCGGAGCCGGACAACCGCTTCTATTTCTTCATTGGCCCTGGGGCGCCCATTCGGCTGATTTCGCAGACACAGATTCAGGTCAACCGCTGGTACTTCCTGGCGGCGACCTATCGGCGCGGAGACCGGATGGACCTCTATGTGGATGGAGTCCTGGAGAGCACGTTGATGGGACCCGAGGTGTCCCGCGAGGAGAACACGACCGCTCTCAGCATTGGCCAGAGCCTCGTGTGGCCAGGGCGATTCTTCCCGGGCCGAATCGATGAGGTCGCGGTGTTCGGGGACGCACTGGCTCCGGGGCAGATACGTCGCGTGTATGAGGCCTCCTTCCGCTCGTGCGGATTGGATGACTCCAGCACCCCGTGACACGTACGCCCACACCTCGCTCCTTCTTCAGGGCCTGGAGGAGCGGGGAGGGGACCTCAGTGGAGGCGCGCCGGCGTCTCTTCGCGCGCCGCCGGGGATGCGCGTGGCACGGCGGATGGGGCCTTGGGCGCGTGGGCCACGCCCTTTTCGCGGTAGCGCCGCACCAGCGTTTCCAGGTGCCCGCTGTCCAGAGATGTGTGGAGGGCCTGCGCGGCCTTTTGAAGCAGGGCCCGCTCGGGTTCGGTCACGGCGAGGTCCGCGGCGGCGAGCGTGTTCAAGGACTCCTGGAGGACTTCACGCGCGCTGGCCGGTGCCGAGCGCAGGCGTTGGAGCCACTTGGACTCATCGTCCACGAAGAGCACTCGCGTCTCCCGGCGCCGCGCCGGGGTGAGCCGCGAGAGCTCGTGGGTGAGCACGGCGGACTCCTCCTCGCGGAGGCGGCCGTCGGAGACGAAGAGGAACCAAGCGCTCTCCAGCAGCAGGCTCTCGTTGCGCGGCGCCACCTCGCGCAGGGCCGCGTCGGCGTCCTCCAGTGCGCGGCGCAGCCGCACGTAGCGCAGCATGGAGTCGCCCAGCCGCCGGGTGCGCCGCCAGTTGTCCACGGAGGACGTCACCACGTTCAGGAAGGGCACGATGTTGCGCGCCACGCTGTCGCCCAGAAGCTTCGCCCCCACGTCCTCGCCCAGGTCGGTCGCCTTCGCTTGCGCGAGGTGCTCCACGCGCTCCAGGCCGAGCGGGTCCTCTTCCTCGTCGTGCTCCCCGCCTCGGAGGAGGGCGTAGAGCCGCGAGAAATCCGCGGGGTCCTCCGGGTCGAAGCGGATGTGGAAGGCGCTGGCCAGGTCGCACGCCAGCCGCAGGTGGATGAGGGCCCGCACGATCATCTCCGCCGTGACGACAATCCCCGATGCGGGAAGGGCCACCATCAACCCGGCGACGCCCGCGTCCACCGAGGCCGCGGTGATGCCGGTGGTGACCGAGCCACTCCCCGCGCCGGTGAGGAAGGCCGCCTCGCAGGCCTGCCGGATGAGGGTTTCGGTGGTGTCAGCGCCCGTCCCCTTCGCCGCGGCGACCGCGTGCAGCCGGTGCGTGTCGTAGTGCCGCAGGTAGATGGACAGCAGCTGGGTGAACCAGCGCCCCGTGCGCAGGTCCCTGGGGGACAGCTCCTGCAGCAGCGCCCTCGTCAGCTGCCAGGAGCGCAGGAGGACCGCCGTGCCTTCCTCACGCTCCCCTGGGACGATTTCCAGTGTCTCCGTCATGGTTCCTCCTCGCGGACTCGCAGCCGCGGAGTGGGAGACCATGCATTCACGTGTGGCATGGCCTCGCGGAACGATGGACACGCGGAGCATGGGAAGGACAGCAGCCCTCTTGGGCGTAGCGGGCGGGAGCCGCGCGGGAGGTGAGGGACGCTGACGGGGAGCCCATGCGCCGCACGCCGGGCCGGCGCGGAAGCCATTCATCTCCAGCAGACACACGCCTGCTCAGCCCAGCCGCCTTCCCAGGCGGGAGGCGGCAGGGGCCTGGCTGCCGTGGCTGGCTGTGGCGGCTTGAGCTTCAACACCACGTGCTCTGGGGCGGCCCTCGCGCAGGGGCCAGGTGTGCACCCGCCTTGGGTAACCCCAGGTGCTCCAGAATCCCTCTCACCCCTCCTGCTCCCTTCCTCCTCCACCGTTGCGGCAAAGGCGAGGCTCTCCTCCTCCACGCCCGGCTCCGCCCCTGCTTGAGGGAGCCCCGGAAGGCGTGTCGCTGCTTCGTCCCATGAGGACGCAAGTGCGTCCCATGAAGACGCACCAGGATGTGTTGACGACGCGCCGCCATGGCGGTCCTCCTTATTTCCCGCCGTCACCCGGGAAAGGCAAGATGTTGTATAAGAAGGAGGACACGGGGGTCGGAACCAATGGTCAACATCCAGGAACTCCATGGGGCGAAGCTGAATGTCAACATGGCCGCGGGCATGAGGCGGATCCAAGAGCTTCTTCGGGACGAAGAGGAGGTCCAGAAGTATTTGAAGCGGCTCGAGGATGCGATTGCCCAGTGCCCAGGAGGCAAGGGTGGGAGGACCACACCGACCGCCAAGCTCAGTCTGGTGTTGGAGGACACCGAGAAGCGCTGGATGCGCTCCGGCGTCGATCGGCTCATCCCGAAAGAGGGGGTCGTGGAGGTCATCAACTTCCTGGTCGACCACCTGTGGCAACGCAGGGCCCTGAAGGACGTCGGTGCGGGGCCGCAGCACGGTGAACACAGCCATCGGATCCAGTGGTACATCATCTTTAACTACTTCCGCTCCAAGGGGGCGCCCATCAGCTCCATTCAGGATCTCTATGACACGATGGTGAGTCCCACGCACACCGCGACGAACATGGTCGGCATCCAGGTGTCGCTGTGGGACTCCGTGCTCGACGTGAGGTACTCCTGGTTGAATGGAATGCACGGCGGGAAGCCCGTGCCTGAGCTGAGCGAAATCTACGGAGACGTCAAGTACGCGTCGCCGGTCTTCCTGAACGAGGCGCTGACCCATCCGGATTCGAAACTGATTGAACTCTATCCGCGACTCAGCGCCGCATTGACTCATAGGCGTTTGAAGAGAACGCCGTCCACCTCGCCGAAGACCCGCGCTCTTCTCCAGCAATGCCTCGCGAAGGCGCAGCTGAACATCAACCCCGACACTGTCGCCCAGGCACTGCTCGAGGAGGTGATCACGGACGTTGTCAGCTCGCAGGGTGCTCACACCGATTTCTAGTTGTCCGTATCCGCCCTTCCCGGTGAGCACTGGGGTTGAGGCGCCCGGAGGCCCTCGCCCGCAGGGTCGCGCTGAAGAAGCGATGCCGCCGGCGTCCGCGCTCCCCGGAACGCCCGGTGCCCCGGCGGGCGGTGGGCTTGCACCGCCGCAAGCGTCGCCGCCGCGCTCGCGTGAAGCGGTGACACCCGCCACCCCCGAGTGCTCCGGCAATCTGCAGCTTCGGTTGCGCGTCGAAGGCGGTCGGCTGAGCATCGTCGACGTACGCCACCTGCCCGGGCAGCTGGTCCAACCCTGGGACGCCGGACCCGGCTACGCGTATGAGGTGACGGTCGGGGACAGGCGCGTATCGCTGGGCTCGCTCCCCGACCTGAGTGTGCGGCGGTCCTACCCCAGCCCGCACGGTCCGCCGGAGCAGCTGGTGCATCACGTGAGCCCCAATCCGCACCCGGAGTTCGCCGTGCGGCTCCGAAGTGATGAAGTCACAGGCGACGAACCGTCCTCGCTCGGGGTGGCGCTGTACGACGTGCCGGCCCACGCCGCGCGCGCCCAGCACCGCGCTCCTTCGGGACGCGGACCCCGCGGTCCGGCCGCTCGCGACCCTGGCTCGACCAGGTGCCGGCCCAGACCTGGCTGGAGCTCGAGCGCGCGCTGCGTCCGGGCTCCTGGCGTCACGTGTCCGACGCATGAGATGCCCGGGGCGGTGGCGCCGACCCTGCCCGAAGTCCCGGGCAGTGGCGCCATGCCACCATCCCGAGTGCCCCGCCAGCCCATGGTTCGTACGAGCGCCCGACGCACCTTCCGTTGCAACACAGGGGAGGTCCGCATGGCGAGGCAAGTGGTCACTCGGAAGGTCCGGCGGGGAGGGGGCACCCTGCCGCGCAGCGCCGCGAAACGTGTACGGGGGCGTCAGTCGGAGACGGCCCTCCTGGAGGAGTCACCTGCCGCGAAGGCATCAGCGCGAGGCTCCGGTGCAACGGCGCCGGCCGTGGACATCCGGAACCTGCCTGCCTGCATCCGCGAAGTGGCGCTCGCGGCGCAGGACACGGACCCGGGCCCGCCTGAGCCCACCGACTATCACCAGCTGCGCGGCCGGATCGAGGCGGCGCGGGCCACGCTGCCTCCGCTCTACCGCGACGCGGTCCTCGTGCCCTACCTGCGGACGTTGGACCAGCTCGGGCCCCAGGGGTTCGCCGACACGCTGGTGCGCGACCCACGGCGTGAGTCCGGGGCCGGGCTCCTGATGGACGCCGCACACGCCATCCTCCAGAACGGGGAGGGGTACCAGCGCATCGCCACGGATGCGTTCGAGGAGGTGGTCAGCGACCTGTACGACGGCTTCCTCAGCGCGGAGGATCGCCGGGGCGTTCATCCGCCGGACCAGGGCACCCTCGCGCCGCTGGTGAAGTGGGGGAACCCGGACTCCGGGCCGTACACGTGGCCGGTGAACGCGACCTTCTCCGTCCTGGGGCTGGAGTGCGGCATCGTCAACCTCCCGCCCTCGCAGGGCCGCGCGGGCCTGCTCGCGTGGGCCGCGCTCGGACACGAAGTCGGCGGGCACGACATCCTCCACGCCGACACCGGGCTCGCGGAGGAGCTGTCCACCGTGGTCTACGACCGCCTCCAGAAGCAGGGCCTCTCCGCCCTGGCGAACTACTGGGCCCGGCGCATCGACGAGACGGCCTCGGACGTGCTCGGCATCCTCAACATGGGGCCTGCCGCGGGCATCGGCATCATCGGGTACTTCCGGGGGCTGGACACCGCGTTTGGCGGGGCAGGGCGCCTGCGGAACGCAGGGGGGGCGTCGGATCCACACCCCGCCGACATCGTCCGGGGCTACCTCGCCGGGAGTGTCGTGAAGCGCCTGCGCTTCAGCCAGGCGGAGCCCTGGGCCCAGGTCATCTTCGACGAGGTGGACAAGGACCTGAACCCCGCGGAGCTCCGGCTGGGCACCCAGCGCGTGACGCCCGAGCAGGCGCGCCTGTCGGCGGACCTGGTCGCGGACGCCATCATGACCCATCGCGCGACGGCGCTCGAAGGGCAGTCGCTCGCGTGGATCCAGAACTGGCGGAACCATGACGAGCAGCGGGTGCAGCAACTGCGGCGCCGGCTCGCGACGGGCGTGGGCAACCTCACGGAGGAACTCTCGACCGGAATCTACGCCGCGCACGTCGTCGCGGCGGGCGTCGTCGCCGGCCTGACGGAGCAGGCCGACGTGCGCAAGATCTTCGACCGGATGGTCCGCATGCTCAAACAGATGCACGACCGGAACCCCGCCTGGGGGCCGCTGTTCGTCCGGCACCGGGGCGACGTCGTGCCGCACTTCATCTATCCCTTCCCAGCCCGGAGGACGTGAGTCGGTCCCCCCCCGCCTCCATCGTGAAAGCGCCTGGCAATCCAGCACGGGTTGCCAGGCTTCAGTGGCCCGGCTCTTCGCCAGGGCCCGGCCGGCCGTGGACCCGCCGCTTGAAGTGAATCCCCAGTAGCTGGTGCAGGATGGCGGCGCGATGAGCGCGACCCCTGCCGTGACCGAAGAGCTTCGACGCACCCTGAAGGCGCGGAGTGACCCTCGCCTCGCCGAGGCGACGCGCCGCTACTTCCCCTCGGACATCCGAGCCCTGGGGGTCCGCAACGCGGAGGTGCGGCGCATCGCCGATGCGTTCATCAAGGAGCGGGGCCTGTCGCCCGAGGACCGCCTGGCGGTGACCGAGGACCTGCTCGCCCAGGCGACCCACCACGAGGAGGTGTTGCTGGGTTTCGCCGTGGTCCGCAAGGCGGTCGGGCGCTCGTTCGACGAGTCGCTGCTGGACCGCTTCCGGTACTGGTTGGAGCACTCCGTCTGGAATTGGGCCCAGTGCGACGACCTGTGTCTGACGGTGCTCTACCCGTTCTTCCTCACCCGGACGCCCGCGCTCACCCGAATCCAGCACTGGACCGGATCCCGTTCTCCCTGGTGCCGGAGGGCGGCGAACGTCGCACTCGTGAAGTTCGTGAGCCGCGGGATTCGCTCCTCCAGGTACATGCTGCCCCGCGAGGTGATTCTCGGAAATGCACACCGGTTGCTATCGGACCCAGAGCCGTATGTGCAGAAGAGCGTGGGGTGGCTGCTGAAGGTGGCGGCGGACCACCACCGGGAGGCGGTGGTGGCGTTCATCCAGGAGAACATCTCCGGGATGCAGCGGGACACCCTGCGCTATGCCATTGAGCGGCTGGAGCCAGCGCAACGGAAGGCGCTGCTGGCGCTGGAGTGCAAGACATCCTGACCTTCCCTTCTGATACGGAGCGAGTCATGCGAAGCCTCTTCATAGCACGGGATCGACAGGTAATACCCAGACGCTGATGAAGCAGCCACAGGGGCGGGACGCGCCGCTCGCGGATGAGTCCTCCGCGAAGTTCACGGCCACCCTGGACCTCGCCGAGCCGCGGTTGGTGACCGTGGAGGTGTCCGGGCCACTTGCGCAGCGGCAGGCGCTCGCGACCAGCACGCCCCAACTCTGGCTGCTGCCCGGCAAGCACCTGGAGGGTGATGGCCTCATCCTGGAGCTGCCTGGCTTCGTGGTGGATGTGCTGATGCCATCCGCTCACGAGTTCATCAAGCTCGCGAAGGACAAGAAGCTCACCGTTCCTCTTCGCGCCAACCTCACCCTCATGTGTGGCGGCACGACGGAGCCCAAGGGACTCGGGGACTCCAGTCGGTACGAATTGCAGGCCACGGTGAAGCACAATGGAAAGCTGCTCACCCAGCCCCCCCTGAAGTACGCGATGCGCCAGGGGGCGTCGCGTCCGTGGACTGGTCCCACGGAGGCGGGCTTCTCCTGGGGCCCGGTTCAGGCGCCTGCCCTGGACTTCTCCAATGCTGGTGCAATGCGCTGCCTGGTAAAGGTGCGAATCCTGGCAATAGCGTTCACCAGACAAACAATCGTTGCTCCGTGGGTTTGGTTTGCTCTACCTTTCAAATCGTCGCTACCGGCCCGGGCGACGTCAGTTGATGGGGAGTGCGAATCATTGTTCGCCCCCGGCGGCTGTCAGCGGAATCGCCTTGTCCACCGGATACCCGGCACGCTCGGCAGCACTTACCCTTGAATGGAGATGAATCCGTGCGCGTTGTCTCGCTTCTCGCAATGTTTCCTCGTTGGCTCGCCCTGGGGCTGAGCCTCTTTGGTGCTCAGGCTCTCGCGGGCTACGCGCCCATCCCGGACGGTTACGTTCTCCTCAGCTCGGACACGACAAACCGATACGTGGTGGCGGGTGGAGCGCGGTTCTTCATCCCTCCCGCGCAGTGGAGCAATTATTCCGGCGCCAGCACGGTGGTGCTGCCCCAGGCCACCATCAACTCCTATGCGGAGATTCCCCAGGAGGGCACGCTGCTCCGCCAGCTTGGCTACGCCGCGATCTATGTCGTGGTGGGAGAGAAGTTCTGGTGGATTCCGAGTCCCACGGAGTTGGACTACTGGGATGACTGGAAGACCGTCAACAACATCCCGAACGCCGGCTGGAGTGAGGTGTTCTACAACTACTCCTACAAGGTCCTGGTCCAGGAGCGCACGGGGAGCCAGATCTATCTTTATATCGCGGGCGCCAAGTACCCCATCACCAATGCGTCAGACCTCGCCTACTACGGGGGGGCATCCAGCGTGAAGATCGTCCCCTTGGGAACGCTTGCCGATAAGACGGCCGAGCCCTGGTGTGGCGCTCTTCTGCGCGAGCGCTCGAGCAGCACCGTGTATTTTTTTGGGACCGTCTCCTCCCTCCCCGGCATTTATCGGTCGCCCGTGACCGCCACCGCGGACGGCGAGGTTCCAGATGGCGCGCTGAACTCCATCCCGGTGTTCACCCCCGGCGGGTTCCTCAGCTGCATCGGGTAGCGACACGCTTCCAAGGGGGGGCGGTGACCGCCCCCTGTCTCACGAAAGCGGCGACTCATCCGTGGCTTCTCGCAGGACCGCTTCCTGGTGAAGCCTCCGCGCGAAGAAGGACAGGATCTCGTCTCGCGCCGCGAGGGTCGGCTCTCCAGCTGCGTCGATGAGGTGCGCGGTCACGACGCTGTGCGCACCGCCGACGATCCGCTCGAAGAAGGGCGGGGGCGTGGGGTTCGCGGCCGACGACGGCAGCACCCTGGGGTGGAAGCGAGGCCCCAGCGCTTCGGCATAGGCGGCGAACCGCTGCGCCGTGCAGAAGCGATCGCCGTCGAAGCGGTACGCGAGCACCGTCAGGTCTTCACGCTCGAGTCGCTCCTTCACGGCCGCGGCTTCCTCGGGGGCGATTTGAATCGCTCCTGGGTTGTCGAGCGGCAGCGAGGGCTGGCACAGGACGGGCGCCAGCACCGCGGGCTCGAGCATCATGCTGAGCGCGAAGTTGCCGGTGAAGCACATGCCGATGGCGCCGACGCCGGGGCCTCCACATTCCTGATGCGCGAGGCTCGCGAGCGCACGCAGCCACTGCGTCACGGGGCTTGACGCATTCGCCGCGAACGCACGGAACTCCGCGCTCACGCAGGCCTTCTTCATCACGGCGAGCCCCGCCTCGGCCTGCGGGTAGGCCCCATCCCTCCCGAACAACGACGGCATGTAGACCGTGAAGCCGGCATCCCGGACCCAGCGTGCGAAGCGCGCGACGTGAGGGCTGATGCCAGGCATCTCGGCCATGACGATGACCGCGGGACCTCGGCCGGCGACGTAGACGGCGCGCGGGGTCGACTGGAGCGTGATGGTGCGTCGCTCGAAGTCATCCAGGGGATCGTCGGCGGTGGGCTCGGAGGCGGAAGGAGTCATGCCCGGACGATGCGGGAAACCCTCCCTGGTGAGCCAGTGGCGACGTTGACAGCTTTCGGTCTACCCTTGCCAGACATGATCTGGCATGTCGTCCTGGATGGCGTGGCCGAAGGGCCGCTGGGTGTCGGCCTCGACGTGATCAACACGGCCACGCGCCTGCTGGAGTCCGGCCTCGTCCCGGGCGCCCCACGCGCGAACCCGCTGCGTCAACGCGTGGTGTCGCTGGACGGCCGCCCGGTCCGCTCGGGCACGGGACGCTCTGTCTGCGTGGACGGCGCGCTCAACCTGCGAAGCGTGAAGGCGGGGGATGTGCTGCTGGTGCCCGGGCTCTCCGCGGCCAGCGAGCGCGCCGTCGAACAGCTGCTCTCCCGCGCCGACACCGCGCGCGGCATGGAATTGCTCGCGCGCGCGGCGGCGAAGGGGGCGAAGGTCGCTGCGTCGTGCTCGGCGACCTTCGTCCTGGCGGCGGCGGGGCTCCTCGAGGGACGGAACGCGACGACGACCTGGTGGCTGGTGCCCGCGTTCGTGCGCCGCTTCCCCCAGGTCACCGTCCGCGCGGACCGGATGGTCATCGAGAGTGACGGTGTCCTCACCGCGGGCTCTGCCTTCGCGCACGCCGACTTGATGCTGGCCCTCGTCGCGCGCGTCGCAAGCCCGTCACTGGCGCACCTGGTGGCTCGCTACCTCGTGCTCGACGAGCGCGTTTCGCAGTCCCGCTACATGGTGATGGAGCATCTGCGCGTCTCGGACCCGGCGCTGCGCGCGGTCGAACGGTTCATCACCGCGAACCTCGGCCGGCAGTTGACGCTGGCGGAGCTCGCCCGCGCCGCCGCCACGTCCTCGCGCACGCTCGCGCGGCGGGTCCAGGCGGGCCTGGGCATGACGCCGCTCGAGTTCGTGCAGCGGGTCCGCGTGGCGCATGCCTCCCACCTCCTGGAGACGACCCGGGACTCGGTCGATGACGTCGCCGCCCGGGTGGGCTACGCCGACGCGGCTGCCTTTCGGCGTGTGTACCGGCGTTACGCCGGCGAGAGCCCCCGCGGCAGACAGCCGAGGGGCTCCCGTCCGGGATGACCTCGTGAAGCAGTCCAAGGGCCGCCACCCGGGATGACAGTGAAATGGTCCATGCCGCGGGGCTCGCTCCCGGCCTTGGCTGGGGCCTGTCCTGCCGTGCTCGACGTCCCCGGGGTGGCTTGAGGGCTACCCGTAGGGCGTCTCTTCATGGCGCTGGAACGGGTAGGCCAGCTGGCCCAGGTAGGTCTCTGGCGGCTGGAACTTCGTGGTCCCGTACTTCGAGGGCCAGTGGGCCGGCATGTGCGCGGTGCCGAAGATGACGTCGATGAAGGACAGGAAGACGGCGAAGTTCTTGTCGATGCCTTCGTCATCGGACGTGTGGTGCCAGTGGTGGAACTCCGGCGTCGCGAAGACCCAGCGCAGGTACGGCCAGCGGTGGTTGACGTTGGCGTGGATGTACACCGCGTGGAAGGACACGAAGACGAGGTAGCCGTAGATGGCGGACGGGTGGAAGCCCAAGAGGAACACCGGCACGAAGCCCGCGAAGCGGTTGACCAGGATGTCCACCACGTGGCTGCGCGAGCTGGCCAGCCAGTCCATCTGCAGCGTGGAGTGGTGGATGGCGTGGAAGCTCCACATCCACCCGACGGTGTGGAAGGCCCGGTGCACCCAGTAGCTCACCAGGTCGATGACCAGCAGGATTTCGAAGAACTGCAGCCAGATGGGCTGCGCGGCCACGTGCGCCTGGAAGTCGAGCTTCACGGCCCAGGACAGGAACACCTGCACGGGGATGAGCACCGCGAAGGAGATGAGCTGCACGCCCACGTGGCTGACGAAGAAGTGCTTGAGGTCGGTCTGCCAGCCGGCGCGGAAGATTCGCTGCTCGTGCAGCCCCCACAGCCGCTCCATGGGGATGAACACCAGCCCGAGCACCAGCAGGTCCAACGCGAAGAAGTCCAGGCCCGCGCTCATCGCGCGCGGCGTGTGCGTCAGGGGCTCCGCCTCGCTGCCTCCCAGGAGCAGCGCCACCATCGCCAGCACCATGGCGATGCCGCCGTGCGCCTTGGAGCGCAGGGTCATCACGCTGAAGGTGCCCAGCAGGAAGGTGGCGACGATGGACACCTGGAGGATGCCCCGGAAGACCTCCAGGTGCTCCACGTAGAAGGCCCGGCCATCGTTGGACACGAGCACGTGGGGGAACAGGAAGCAGAGCTCCGCGACCACGCAGAGCACGCCCAACAACCCGCCCGTGACACCGGCGCGCTTGCCCAGGTCGATGCGCCGGGCGGGAGCAAGAAGCATTTCCAAGGAGGACCGTCCAGAAGGAGTGCGGCGAGGCATGAGCCTACACCACCCGGGTGCCGGAGCTGGGGCAGCCAGGAGGACGCACGCGTTCCTCCACCTCGCTTACGTTTCCGCGACGGGCTCCGCGGCCACCGCCCGCACGCGGCGCTGTTCGTTGTAGACGGACATCCGCAGCGTCAGCACATAGGTGACGCAGCATGCGAGGACGGCGGGCGGTCCATAGGCGGAGCCGAACACCTCCAGCACCAGGGCAATGGCCGCCAGGGGCACGCCGACCACCGCCACCAGCGCGGAGGCGATGCCGACCACCACGAACACCGTCACGTCCGCGGGCCCCGTGCCCGTCAGCGACGCGAGGAGCTGCGCCGTGGCCGCGCCCGAAACGCCCCCCAGCACCATGGAGGGAATGAGCATGCCCGCCGACCCGCCCGACTGCACCGTGAAGCTGGTCGTGAGCAGCTTTCCGCCCACGATGAGCAGCAGGTACCACCACAGCGACAGCGTCCCAGCCGCGCCCGTGAGCAACCGGGCGATGGTGTACTCCCCCATGCCCAGCACGTGCCGGAAGTCCATGCCCACACCGTAGTAGAGGCCCCCGGCCACCCCGACGGTGCACAGCGCGCCCATGGCGCCGCGCAGCAGGGGACTGGCGCGCTCCACCACCTTGCGCGTGTGCTGCATCGACAGGCCGAACAGCAGCGCGATGGGCGCGGACACCGCCACGGCCACCAGCGCGGTGAGCCCGTACTCCCCCAGCGTGTACGTGTGCGCGTGCGGCGGTGCCACGAAGATGGGCTTGAAGCCGAGGAACCGGTTGTTGAGCGCGTACGCGATGATTCCGGCCAGCAGGCAATACGCCAGCTTCCGGTAGACGATGCGGTTGCCGTAGACGACCTCCAGCGCGAAGAGCGCCGCGGCGAACGGCGCGTTGAGCAGCGTCCCCACCGCCGCGGCGATGCCCGCCAACTGGCAGGTGCGCAGCGTGTGCTCGGAGCGGGCGCGCGTCAGGCGGGCCACGCCCGCGCCCAGGGACTCGCCCACCAGCACCACGGGACCCTCCAGCCCCCCTGACGCGCCGGAGCCCAGCGTCAGAAGCGTGGCCACCGCCTTGCGCAAGGCGAGCCGGAGGGCGGGCCGCGAGTAGCGCGGGCTCGGGTCGTCCGCCGAGTCCTCGTAGGTGATGTGGTAGTTGTGGAGCGCGACATTCACCCCGTCCGAGGCCACGTCGCTCCAGCCGGGCCGGCGGTTGAGGACGCCTCTCAGCAGCCCGCCCAGCAGCAGCACGCCCGCGAGCACCAACGGTGCCCACCAGACGCTCTGCCCGGAGGCGAACGCCAGCAGCGCGTCGCTGGTGGCATGGACGCCATACCGCAACGCCGAGCACACCCCCCAGATGAGCACCGTGCTCAGCACCACCCGGCCCACCGTGCGGAGCACCGTGTCCCAGGAGTCGTGGAGGGCACGCTGCTCTTCATCCAGGGGTTCGCGACGTCCAGCCATGGAGCGGGAGGCTACGTCGTTTGAGGCCAAAGTAAATGGGCTCGGCCGCCCCGGGTCCAGGGCGTCTTCAGCGGAGCTCCTCTTCCAGGAGGGCCCAATGCGCATCCACCCAGTCGTGGAGGTACCGCACCTCCTCCTCGAAGCCGAGGATGTCGGCGCGCTGGTTCCAGCGCGGGAAGTGGCGATAGGCCTCGCCCCAGTGGGCTTCATCCTTTCGTGCCGCGCGGTCGACCTCGGCGGCATAGGTGTCGATGAGCCCCTGGACGACGTCCCGGTGGAGGGTGGTGTGCAGCAGCGTGTGGAGGCGCTCGCGGAGGGGCTGGCGGATGGCGGGGTCTTCCAGCATCCGGGCGAACAGGCGGTTGTCCTCGGTGAAGGAGTCCATCACGTCCGGGGCCTGCCGCGTGGTGTCCCAGTTCTGCCCGAAGCTCGCGTCCAGGTCCCAGGGGATGTAGCGCCAGCGCCGCGCTGGGCCTTGCGCGCGGAAGTGGCAGGCGTTCTTCGTCACGGAGTCGGACAGGGCCGCCAGGCGGGCGAAAATCCACCAGTCCTCGTAGTCCTCCACCTGCATCCATGCGCCGCGCTCCGTGCGGAAGCGCACCGCGTGGGAGTCCGCCACGAAGGCGGTGAGTTGCTCGATGCTGGCGTAGGCCCCGTCTCCCTCCTCGGGTTCGCCCTCCTTCTTCTCGTAGCCCAGACGCAGTGAGGCCTTGGGCCTGCCGGACGCGTCTCGCCAGGAGAAGTTGGCGTCGGAGTCCACGGCCTTGAAGAGCTCTCCCTGGACATCCATTCCCTGCGCGGAGAGCGAATGCCGGTCGACGTGGTCCGCCACCGTGTAGAGCCCGTGATAGCGCCCGTTCAGATAGACGACCGCGCTGAAGGTCTTCACCTGGAGGTGGCCGGGAGACATGCGGCTCCACAAGGTGAAGCCCAGCCTCGCGCGAAGGTATGAGTTGTCATTGAAGGGGCTGATCAACACCACCTTGCGTCGGCCGGTGAAGCCAGCCGCGAGCAGGGGCTCGTCGAAGGTCTGCCCGCCGAGGAAGTCGAGCGTGAAGCTTCGCTTGGGAAAGACCTTGGACGTCGCGCCGCGATGCCGGGCCCGGGCGACGTAGCAGCGTCCGCGATAGAAGACGCGCGCCGACTGGTAGTCGTCGTCATCCGGCAGTGAGCCCGCCACGTAGAGGTGGAGCACCGGCAGGCCATCCTCCTCGACGTAGGCGCGAGGATCCTGTCCGTGCTCGCGAGCCGCGTCTTCTCGGGCGGTGTCCCCCGTTCCGGTGCATTCGGGAACGGGCAGGTCCCAGGGACTCTGGGGCCGGCAGCCAGAGGCCGCCATTCCCAGCACCAGCAGGGCCAGGGCGACGTGCGGTGACCCTCGCCTCGTTCGTCCCATTTCCTTCCTCCACGCCATGACGCGGGTCATGCGTTCGTTCCCATACCTCTCCCCGGCTGGCGGCGGGCCCTGTCTCCGGGGCCGAGGTGCGTGTCGCCTACAGGCGGAATGGGGGCCGTGGTCGAGGGGGAGGCGCGGGGCGCGCTCCTTGCCGGGGCAGGTGTGTGCCCACTACCGTGGACGCATGAAGACCGTGCATGAATGGAAGGTAACGATGCGGGCCGCGCTGAAGGAGGCCCTGCGCGCTCGAAACGCTCCCGCCTCGGCGGTGCTTCGGGAAACACTCGCCGCCATCGACAATGCCGAGGCGCCTGACATGAGCGTCGCCCCAGTCTCGGTCGGTGGCGGCATCGCTGGCAGCGCGGGGGGACTCGGAAGTGGAGAGGTGGCCCGGTTGCTGTTGTCGCCGGAGGCGGTGGAGGCCCTCATCCAGCGTGAACTCCAGGAGCGTCGCGACGCGGTGGAGCTCTACACCCGGCTCGGCAAGCTCGAAGAGGCCCGGACGCTTCAGGCGCAAGTGGATGTGCTTCTGGCGCTTTGAGGGCGGTCAGTAGTCCTCGTCCTCGTCCTCGTCGTCCCAGTCCTCGTCCTCGTCGATGGCATCTCCCTCGAAGTCCGTCTTCGCATAGCAGTCGTCAGCCCAGTGGCCGGACCGCCCGCAGCGGAAGCAGGCATCGGGATCATCGTGGTGAACGCGGTCGTGGATGCTGTCCTTGAGCACAACGAGATTCCGGGAGCGGTTGTCCTCCTTGTCACCGTTGATGTGGTGGACCTCTTCGCCGGGGACGGGCTCGCGTCCGATCTTCTTCTCAGCGACCCGGCGGTGCGTGAATACCCAACGCTCCTCATCCTTGTCCCAAAACTGCTTGTAGCCGCTGGAATTGACCCGAGTCTTCAGCTTTCCTGCCATCGTTCCCTCATCGCGCGAGGCTCGGGCCAAGCTCACTTCAGGTCTTTCGTTCTTGCAAGGCCCCCATCTCGTCGAGCGGACGGGGCAAGGCAGACCGAGCCTCCTGGGACTCATATCCCATGCGAGACGATGGGCAGGTCGGTCAGTGCGAGCTGGATGCACCCTGCAATCCCACCTGCTGGGGCGTGGAGAGCGCCTATCCCGTCCACAGCGACTACTTCTACTGTACGTGTTGCCCTTGAGGCCCTCGCTCCCGCCGTACAGCGCGGGAGCGACGAAGTCGGGCGCGGCCAGCGAGGGCGCGCCCGGCCGCGGGCACTACTCAGGCACGTCCCAGGGGAAGCGGGTTGCCAGCCTTCCGCGTGGTAACAGATTCCTTGCTTGTGGCCACAGCGCAGCTGAAGCCAATTTGCGCCTTATGTCCCGAAGGTGCGCATCAGCTCCAGTAGGCGTAGGACCTCCCTGGTCCTGGCGGTGTTTGAAAGAAAGTCCATGCTGAAGGAGGTGCATCCACTTGAGGTTGTAGGGGGACCCCATGGCATTGAGGAAGACCCATCAGGGCGCCGCCAAGAGCGAAGCAAATCAGCTCTCCAGAAGAACCAATGCCGCCGAGCCCAATGCCGTCAAGAACCATCAGCCCGCAAAGGACTTTCGTCAGCTTATCGGGCTTGTTCGCGCGACGGAGGAGCAACTCATCGCGAATGGGTATGACGATGTGGAGGAACGCATCCACGTCATTCGTGGCATCTACTATGGGACCACATGGAGCGCGGACTATCAGGGGGAGAAGAGCCTGGTTCGCAACCTGGGCTTCCAGACATACACAAACTCCTCTGTGCCTGACGATCCCCGGCCCTTCTTGAAAAACAACCTGTTTGAGTCGATGCGACAGAGTCGCGACGTGCAGGAAGGGGATCGGTATGTCGACTTCAGTCATCTTATCATTGGCATGGATGCGCGAAGGAGTCGCATTGCACGCAACATGGCAGTTCCAATGCAAGGAGGTACTGGGTTGGAGTTGAGCACGTGGCTTGGCGACCTGGGAGGGGCTGCGGGCATGCTCGCCAGGGACAGGTCGACTTCGCCCAGCAGTTCCGTGCTGAAGCGATTCATCGGGCTTGATTTTGGAGGCTCCAACAACCTGGAAGGGGACGTCGCCGGATACGTCGTTGCGCGGGACAAGAGCGATGACAAAGGGTCCAGTGCTCTGGATATATCCAAGGGGAAATGGGTCGCGGATGCCCTTGAGGAATACATGTCGCCTGGGCGCCCTGGCTCTGAATGGAAGGACCGTTGCACCGTGTTCCTGAAAATGATGGGTGGAGAGTTCAAGGGCTACAAACTCGGCAACCGCGATGCGTTGATTGCCAGGTTGGCCGTCCAAATTGCGGAATTTGGCAGCGTCTACCTGCTGAATCGCTTGCGGCAGAAGAACCAGCTTACGGCAAGCCTGCTTGAAGCTTCGTATCTCCACCTCGTGGGCGCGGCCATGGAGGTGGCTCAGGTCTTTGTCAGCGCCCTCGTCTATAGCCACGAACATCAAGGTGGGCGTCTGCAGGCGCGCCCTCCGGCGCCTCCCGTGACTCCCAAGGCCCAGCAAGTGACGGTGGGCAGCACCCTCCTGAGTACCATCAAGTCCAAGGAGAACGTGGAGAAGGGCGCGAAGAAGATCGAGAAGGACCTCCAAGAAGTGGAGCACTGGCTGAAGAAGCACCTCGGTTTCTGAGGGTTGGGTTGATAGGCTCAGCCTTCTCCTGGTACGCGCGAAAAGTCGGAGGAAGCAATGAGATCCACCAGCGGAATCCTGGTTCTGACGCTCGGAATGGTGGGGTCCGCTGTTGCGTATTGGTGGATGGGGCTGATTCTTCTTTTCGTTGGCGAGGCCCTGGGCGTCTTGACGGACCGGGCGTTTGTCGAGGGGCTGTTCGCCATGGGGGCAATCGCGGGGGGCACCGCGGGCCTTCTCGCGGGGAGCACGGGCCTGATGGGAGTCCGCGCATTGGCCGTCCGCCCACAGCGAGCACTCCCGGTGTTCCTGTTCATCTGGGGCGCTTGGATGCTCCTGGGCGCCATGAGCTCCGCCTTCCTTCGGAACGCGCTATCACCGCTCGCGGCCGCGAGCCTCCTGGGTGTCTGTCATCTGGCCGCGTGCGGGCTCTATCTCGTGACGGAGCGATTGAGGACCCGGTAGCCACGGAGGTACTCGACACCGAGGGGGCGCACGGGCTGCAACGCCAACACGGACGGCACGAAGTCCGGCGCGGCCAGCCGCAAAAGCCCCAGCCCTATTCCGGACAGCCCCAGCATCAGCCCCGGCGCCTCGGTGAACCGGGGCAGGCCGCAGCGCCATGCTCCGCCCTGGCCCTGCGCCAGCACCCGCGCGGCCCGTGAGTACGCGGCCTCTTTCCAGGCCGCGTCTCCCAGCACCTCTCCCGCCAGGTGCAGCACCTCCAGGTTGCCCACGTCTCCGTGGCACAGGCAGTGGCTGCCGCCGAAGCCCTCCCGCTGCACGGTGGCGAGCCCTGCGTGCAGCTCGTCGCGCAGCCGCGCATCGTCCAGGTGGCGCAGTGACAGCAGTCGCGCCAGGACGCCGCCCGCGGCCCCGTTGCACCAGGCCGTCATGAAGCCGCCGGGCACCAGCGGCTCGCCTTCCTTCGACGTGCGCACATCCTTCCAGTTGCCGCGCTCCGGGGCGAACAGGGCCCGCTCGAAAACCAATCCCTGACGTGCGGCCTCCCGGTAGCGCTCGTCGCCGGTGAGCGTGGCCAATTCCAGCAGGGCCCAGACGAAGCCGGCCGCGCCGTGGGCCAGGCCCGTGAGCGCGCGTCCGGCCGCGGGCACCACCCAGGCGCGTCCTCCGTGCTCGGAGTCGCTCGCTGTCTGGAGCATCCGCTCCCCGCACCTGCGCGCCAGCCGGAGCGCCTCCTCGCTGCCGGTCTGCTGGTGGAGCCGCGTCAGCACCAGCGCGGTCCCCGCGACGCCCGTGACCAGGTCCAGCGCCGTGTCCGCGTCGATCTTCGCCTCCAGCGAGCCCAGGCCGGCGTGGACTTCATCCAGCAGCGCGGCGTCGCCCAGGGCCACGGCCAGGTGGCCGAGGACGTAGACGTTCGCCGCGCGCCCCGAGAACGCCCCCACGCCGGAGGGGTCCTGGGACTCGGGCGCGCGCCACTGCTCGCGCACCGGCACCGCCGCCCTGCGCGCCAGCGTCGCGAAGTCCTCCCGGCCCGTCACCGCCGCCAGGTAGCCGAGGAAGAGCGCCACGCCCCCCACGCCGTCGAAGAGGTCCGTGCGCAGGGGAGAGAGCCCCCAGCGACGGCGCTCCAGGTCCTGGAGCCCCACGCCAATCCAGCCGACGTCGTGGGCACCCTGGATGGCGCGGGCCGCCAGCAGCTCGCCCAACTGGACCGCTCCGGCCAGGCACGCCGCGGGCGTCGCGGGCGGGGGCAGGGCCTCCCCGGCGGCGGTCACCGGCGCGCGGGGCGCCACGGTCTCCTGCTCGCGCTCGAGCGTCACCAGGGACTGGCGGATCAGCGCCACCTGGTCGGCGCAGTCCTCGGGGCCCAGGTCCTCCAGCAATTGGAGCGAGCCCTCCAGGCCGGCGCGCGGCAGGTGATCCGGGATGCAGCGGCCCCGGCTGTCCCAGACGTGGCGGGAGCCGGGCCGCGCGGTGAAGACGGGCACGTCGCCCAGCAGGAGGTCCTCGTGCTCTGAGTGCGTCAGCCGCGCCAGCGAAGGACGCACGCGGACCTCCGCCCACAGCTTGTCGAGCAGCTGGTCCCGGTCGAGCGCATCGCGCAGGAAGTCCGGGTGCAGGCCCTCCTGGAGGAGGAAGCCGTAGCGCATCGTCGCCCGGGCGATGTGGCGTACCTCCACGTCCCGGAGCCCCTCGAGCGTTCGCGCCACCTCCTCGCGGTGCTGGAGCAGCAGCCCGTACGTCTCCTGGAAGCCCTCCTCGATGCACGCGCCGAACGCCGTGACGTCCACGGGCCGGCCCTCGAGCAGCGGGCGGTTGTGGGCCCCCGCGGTGGTCGGCTGCCGGCGGACGACGTGCAGGGTGTCCCGGGCGCGGTCCTCCAGCGTGGGCGTGGCGTGGGGGAAGAGCTGGCCGGCCTCGCCGCCCAGACCGCTCAGCTCCACTCCGGCCCGGCCCTCCCTGCCGAACATGAGCGTGGGCAGCAGGCCGCTGCTGATCACGGACCGCTCCAGGAAGCGCGCGGCGCGGGACGCCGCCGAGTCATCAGCGCGTGGGGCGGGCAGCTGGTGGAAGAGCCCCTCCAGGTCCACCAGGACAGGGAACTCCCCGGCGGCGAGGAGGTTGCCGGAGTGCAGGTCCACCCCGCGCAGCAGGTACAGCAGCGCCAGGTGGCTGCCCTGCCGCCAGTAGAAGCGCGCCACGGCCTCGCGGTCGTCGCACCCGCCGGTCTCGACGTGCTCCACCCAGCCATGCGACGCGCGCGTCAGCACCTTCAGCCGGCGATGCGGATGGCGCAGGCCCCAGCGCTCCAGCTGCGCCAGCAGGTCCTGATAGCGCGCCTCGACCTCCAGCGACCGCGGCTTGTAGACGACCCGCAAGCCAGAGCGGAAGGTCAGCAGCGCCACGCTGCGGCCCTCGCGGTGCAGGTCTCCCGCGCCAGTGCGCGCCTCCACGAGCGGCCCTGGATCCACCCCCGCGCCGAGCACGGCGACCAGGGCCTCTCGGTCCTCCGCCAGGTGCGTCAGCAGCTCCAGGCTCGTCCGGCTCCAGCGGTCCAGGGCCGTCACCAGGAGCCGCGCCAGCACCGGGTACTCCTCCAGGAACGCGGCGAGCCGGCCTGGGGCTTCCAGGTGGCGCAGGGCGAAGTGCTCGAAGCGCGACTGGGGCGTTTCGCCCTGAAGCTCTCCGCTCAGCCGGGCCACGTTGAGCTCCAGCACCAGCGACCGGGTCGCGGTCTGTATCAACCGCTGCTCCAGCGCGTCCACGAGCCAGGCTTCGGCGCGCGCGTCCAGCAACGCGTCGGGGGCGCACCCGGTCCGGGCGGCCAAGGCCTCCACGCCGGCCCGCAGCCGACGCAATCCCAGTTGGAGGAACCGGCGCGTCAGGGCCGGCACGCGCATCCGTGGACCCGAGTCCACGGGAGAGGGGAGGGCGACGCCGGCCGCGCGGTCCGACAGCACTTCTTCCAGGAGCGGCAGCCACGTCAGCGCTTCCGGCCGCGGGGCGCTCCCGGCGAGCCTGCGCACGAAGGCCGCCGCGTCCAGCCCCACGGCGCGAAGCCGCTCGTCGAAGGACGCCTCATCCCCCAGCGTGCTGCGCCGCCACTTCTGGAGGCGCGACCCGGCCTGCTGGAGCGCCGGGGCGGAAGGATCCTCTCCCGCGGCCTCCCGCTCATGGAGGAAGGCAGCCCGCTCCCACGCACCCATCTTCGAGCCCTCTCGCATGCGCGCCCTGCACGTCCGTCTGGACTTGGAAAAAGACAGGCGCGAGAGCCGGAGCCCCCGCGCCTCGGGTGGTACGGGACGACTCCCCGTGGGAGCCGCCCGTCACACACCGTCCATCAGCACACGAACGTCAGGTTGGTGCAGATGTACTCACAGGAGTTGGTGGCGGTGAAGCCGATGTCGATCTTGCCGCCGACCACGTCCATCAGCTCGGTCTCGCTCATCTCGTTCACCGTCGTGCCGGAGGGGTTCGCGGGCAGCTGGGCGCGCTGCTCGGCGGTGAGGCTCTCGCGGAACGACGGGTCCTTCCAGGCGCGGATGATCATGTCGGGGGTCATCATGTGGGGCCGCCTCCTTTTTGACGGCGCTCTCAGGCTAGCCCGCGAACTCCGGCTGCTTCAAACGTCCGCGGTCTTTTCATGTATCACCGGGTGATGCCGGTGTGAGTCGCGGGCGCCCCATTTCCCCTGGCGCGTGGGGGAGGACCTCACGCGGGGTGAAGGGTCCCGCGCCGAGAAGCCTTCAGGACTCCGTCTCGGGTGGGGCTTCGGGGGCCTTCCGCATCGACTCCCGTGCGCGAGCACGCTCTTCCCGCTGCTTCTCGACCAGCGCTCGCGCCTTCTCCTTTTGAGGCTCCTCCAGGAGGGCTTCGACCTCGCGGTATGCCACCGTCTCGTTGTCCTCCATCGCCTGGAGCAGGAGCTGTTGCCGCTTCAGCGCTTCTTCGCTCAAGGGGGCGGGAGGCTGGGCCGGAGGCCTGTACGGAGGCCGGCCGCCCCGTCCCGCGGGGCCGACCCTGACAGGCATGGTTCCCGGCGGCGGATTGTTTCCCATGGGAGGGGTCCAGATGGCCCGGAGTTCTTCACGCAGGGGCTTGTTGGTCACGGCCAGCGCCTCGTCCCGCTGGCCTATCTTGATCAACTGGTCGGTGCTCAGCCCCAGCTCCTGGTAGTTCTCGAGCAGCAGCGCGAGGGGCGACTCGAAGAGGATCCGGGGGGGCGGCTGCCTTCGCTGTTCCACCGGAGGGGCTGATGCGCAGGCCGTAACGAGAGCCACCAGCAACCACCACGGCACGAGCTGACGCTGCGACATCGGTCCTCCTTGGGGCGTGTGCCTTCTCTCTATGCTGATATCGCGTCCCACAGAAGGCCCAGGAGGTCCTGGTGCCAGGAACACTGACGTAGAGTGCACGAGTGATGTCTCAGCCTGACGACTCCGCCGGCCTGAATGATGGCTACGTGTACCGCGAGCGGATCGGCGCCGCCTCCGTGGGGCGCACCGCGCTTGCCCACCTGACAGGCACGTACCGGCACTCCACCGAGGAGCAGTGGCGTGCGCGCTTCGTGCGCGGCGAGGTGCGGCTGGACGGCGTCATCGCGACCGGCGACGAGGTGCTGCAAGCCCACCAGGAGCTCTGCTGGCACCGGCCACCCTGGCGGGAGCGGGAGACGCCCGACAGCTTCGAGCTGGTGTACGAGGACGCTTCGCTGCTCGCGGTCATCAAGCCGAGCGGGCTGCCGACGCTGCCCTCCGGTGGCTTCCTCAAGAACACGCTGCTCTCGTTCGTGCGGCTGCGTTGGCCGGAGGCGTCCGCGCTGCACCGGTTGGGGCGGGCGACCTCCGGGCTGGTGCTCTTCTCCCGCACGCAGGAAGCCGCCGCGAAGCTCTCCGGCAACTGGCGCGAGGGCGACGTGGAGAAGCGCTACCGGGCGCTGTCGGACGGGGTCGCGGCGCAGGCGGCCTATGACATCCACACGCCCATCGGGCTGGTGCCCCACCCCCTGCTGGGGTCGGTGCACGGGGCGAGCGCGAAGGGCAAGCCGTCACACAGCTGCGCGGAGGTCCTGGAGCGGCGTGAAGGGCAGACCCTCTTCGAGGTGCGCATCCACACGGGCCGCCCCGAGCAGATCCGCATCCACCTGGCGTCCATCGGCCATCCGCTCACGGGGGATCCGATGTTCGCCGCGGGAGGTCTGCCCCGCGAGCACGAGCCCGGGCTGCCTGGAGATGGCGGCTACCTGCTCCACGCGGAGACGCTCGCGTTCACGCACCCGCTCACGGCGGAGCGCCTGCGGCTGCACGCCCCACCTCCGGCCGGGTTGAGGATGGCGTCGGAAGCCTGAGCCCCGACACGCAATGGCCTCAGTAGGAGCCCCACCGCGTAGGCAGCGGCCCACTCCATTGGGTCTTGAGCCCCGGCGTCGTCAGCGGCGCGGTGCCATTGATGCGCATGACGCTGGTGCTCGCATTGTTGAGGCCGGACCAGTCCGCGGCGATGTTGCGGCAGTAGCGGTCCTTCGCGAACCCGGTGGTCATGTCGTGGATGCAGGGCGTGGCATCCCAGACGCGGTCGGCTTGCAGGCGCTGGACGGCGGCGACGATGTTGGAGGGCATCTCCCCGGAGGCCCGGACGAAGGGAACGCCATCGACAGGCACGCCCTTCGACGACAGCAGTTCAAGCACCTTGCCGGAGTAGCTCAGCGTGCCAGGCATGCTGAAGTCCCAGGCGCTGGCGCTGAAGGGCTGAGTCTGTCCACAGGAGGCCGGGTCGCCGGGAGCGTCGGTGCAGGAGCCTCCGAGGTGAAGCACCAGCACGGCGCCCGTCTCCACCGTGTAGCCCTGGGGGAAGGTGAAGGCGAAGTCGGAGTTGGTGAGCTCCTGGAGGGAGATGCCGGTCAGCGTCCCGCCGGTGACGGCCACCAGTTCGATGAGGTCCTGCGGGGCGTCTGGATTGATCTCGGTGATGCGAAGCGAGGCTTCCGGCGGGGGCCCACCGCCATCCAGGGAGCCCGCGTCGCCAGCGCCTGCGTCCTCGGTACCCGCGTCGGGAGTGCTCGCGTCCACGCCCGAGTCACCCGCGCCTGCGTCTGGCGAGGACGCTTGAACGCAGCGCTCTTCAACGCAGACGATGTCGGGGCCCCGGGACGCACAATCCGGCGTGTCCGTGCACTCAGGGTTGGAGCAGGCGGAGACGAGCGGGAGCAGGGCAAGGGCTGCGAGTCGCGGGCGGATCATGGGGAGGACCTGGAGGCGCGGTGGGGGAGCGCACTGAAACATAGGAGAAATGGGAGCGCTGCTGAGAAAGGGAGCGCTGGCCCGGCTCCTGGCCTCCCGTCACCTGGAGATGGAAGGTGGCATCGCGGCCCGCCGAAGTACACCTAGCGCCCCCGCGTCATGATGCCGCCCTGCTCCAGCAGCCCGAACAGGTCCAGCATGGCCTCCACGGGAAAGACATATCCGTACTCGGCATGGGCCGCGTCTCGGATGTCCGCCACGGAGCGCTTGCCGTCGGCGTAGCTCGCGAGCGCATCCGCCAGTTGGTAGAAGCGCAGCTCGCTCTCCCCCTGCTCGCGCAGCGCCGTGGCCGCGGCGGTCATGGCGGCCTTCACCGCGTCCACCCGGGCCTTGGATGCGGTGGGCGCGTTGCGCTCCAGCTCGTCGAACGACGCGAGCTCCTGGCCCCTCACGCGGCGCGGAACGAAGGCCCGCGCCTTGCGCTCGGCTTCGCCCGGTGAGGGCTCCTTCAGGGACACCCCGCGCGCCTTCCCGTCCGCGTCCAGGCGCTTGAGGGCCTGGGACTCGGCGGTCTCCAGCGCCTGGACCATCGCCTTCACCGGCTCGGCGGGCGCGCCCAGGGCCAGGCAGGAGCGCAGGGCGTCGCGTTCGCGCTGGTAGCCCGCGCGCACCCCGGCGCGGGCCAGACGCGCGAAGCCGGGCACCTGCGCGGCGGGCGTCGCGGCCAGCTCGCGGCGGGCCCGGAACTCATCCTCGGCCACGCGCTTCGCGCCGTGCACCGCCACCAGGCGCGAGAGCTCCAGGGCGCCCGTACCTTCGGCCCACGCGGCGACGGTGATGCCGGCCAGGCTCGCGAAGGCGGCGCGGTGCAGCTGTGTGGGGTCCACGTTCTCCGGCCGGTCGCCGCTGGTGTGGTAGCCGTCATCGGGCCACGTGGAGTAGGCGACGCCGGGGATGCCGTGGTCGTTGAAGAGCTGGTGATCCGAACCCCGGCTGTAGCGCTCCATGTGCGCATCCATCGGATCCTGCGAGCCGGTCACCGACCCGATGCGGAAGTCCTTCCTCGGGGGATAGGCCACTCCGTTGAAGCGGTTCATGAAGGCCACCGTGGACTCGGACACGGCGTTCACGAAGCTGCCGTTCCAGTCCGGGGTGTAGGAGACCTGGAAGCGCGAGTGGACGCGCGTCATGCTGGCGCCGAGCATGTCGAAGTTGAACTGCGCCACCCGCCGCACCGGATCCGCGCCGTGGTGGGAGAACCACTCGCGGGTGCCCTCGAACTCCGGCAGCCACAGCACGCGCAGCGTTCGCACCGGCTGGGGCAGCACGCCCTTGCGGATGAGCGTGGTGTACGTGCGCACCAGCTCCAGCAGCGTGGCGGAGCCGGAGGCGTTGTCGTCGGCGCCGGGCTTGTAGTGGTCCAGGTGGGCGGTGAGGACGACCTCCTCTCCCGCGAGCGTCCCGGGGATGACGCCGCTGACGATGCTGAGGTGTCCCGTGGGCGCTTGCGTGGCGACGCTCACGTCCACCTTCACCGGCCCCTCCCGCAGCTGGGCGCGCAGCTCGCGCCCCTTCCGGTCCGACACCATGAACAGGAAGGGCGTCCGCGCGCCCTGCGGCATCAGGCTCCGGGGGACGCCGGCCCAGCCCACCTGATCCGGGAAGTCACCGTCCATGCGGTTGGGGAGGTTCCAGGGCGGCGTCGAATAGGACGACACCACGCCCACTGCGCCCAGCTTCACCACGGCGTTGCGCAGCGCGGGCATGGGGTGCCCCTGGGTGAGCACGACCTTGCCCTTCAGGTCCTTGCCTGCGTAATCGGCGTCCTGGGCGCCCATGCCCACGTCGACCAGCTCCAGGTCCGTGCCCTCGAAGCTGCCACTGCCTATCGCCAGGGACATGGGCAGGTCGGCGTAGGACGTCACCCGGTACCGGTGGGGACCGGCCACCCACAGCTCCCCGTGCGTGGCCCGCCACTGGGGACCGTCCTTCATCGCCTCCAGCCGGACGTCCTGGAGCCCCGCGGCCTCGGCGGCGGCCTTCGTCCATGTGGCTGCCTCCGCGTAGCCCTCCGCGCTGTCCCGCGCGATGAGGGACAGCCGCTGCACGCCGTCATGGATGCGGTCACCCGAGCTCTCCTGGATGAGCGCACGCACCACGTCGTCCCGAAGCACCAGGCCGGTGGTGGGAGAGATGGGCCCCAGCGGGGACGTGGGGGCCTGGGCGGAGGCGCCAAATGAGATAGACAGCGCGAGGAGGGCGAAGGGCAACGGGCGGAGGGGCATGGCTTCCCCGTTCTACACCGTGCCTGCGGGGAAGGCCTTGGCCGCTTGTAATCCTTCGCGAGGGCGGGGCGCGCGACAGTCGTGTTCAGCGAACAGGGGGGTGCCCCTACGTAGTCCGTATCGCAAGCCCAGACGACGCTCAGGGGACGTACCGCTCGGCGGTGTTCAGCGCGACGCCGCCGTCGGTGCCCCCGATGATGAGCACACTCCCCGATTCCAGCCACGTCGCGGTGTGAGCGGTGCGCGCCGATGACATGGGGGCGATGGACTCCCAGCCGCCATCCCGCCGGAGTATCTCCGCGGAGGCACGCGGCTTTGCGTAGGGGGTGGCATACCCGCCTGTCACCAGCACCTCGCCCGAGGGCAGGGCGGTGGCCGTGTGGAGGAAGCGGGCTTCCCCCATGTTGGCTTGGGGCGTCCACGAAGCGTTGCCGGGTTCGAAGAGGTCCACTGACGGGAGGACCGTCCCAGGTGAACCCTCGAGGGAGCCGGTGACCAGGACCTGTCCAGAGGGCAGCAGCGTCGAGGCGTGCCCGTTGCGCCCATGGCTCATCCGCTGCGAAAGGAGCCGCCATCCTCCATCCGGTGGGTTCGAGTCGTAGACCTCGGCGGTCGTCTCCGCTCTGTCGTAATTGAAGCCACCGATGGCCAACGCCACGCCACCGTCCAGCAGGGTGAGCGTCAGCATGTTGCGGTTGATGTTCAGGTCCCTCGCCTTCGTCCAGGATTGGCTGACCGGGTCAAAGAGTTCGGCGGTGTTCAGCCCGTCGTCCCCCGAGAATCCGCCACCCGCCACCAGCACCTTCCCCGAGGGCAGCAAGACGGCGGCATGGCCGGCACGTGCTCCGCCAGGGAGGGGACCGACCACGGTCCATTGATTCGCACCTACGTCATAGATTTCAGCGCTGTCCAGCGCGCCACCCGTGGGGCCCCTGCCACCGGCCACCAATACCTTGCCATCCGGCAACAGGGTGGCGGTGTGGTCCATGCGAGCCGTCCTCAGGTTCCCCCCGGGACTCCAGCTGTTTGATGAGACGGTGTAGAGCTCCGTCGTGTTCGTCGGGCTGACCGCCGAGAGGTCGCCCGTGCTGCTTCCGCCAACAACAAGCACCCGGCCGTCTCCCAGCGCGGTGGCCGTATGGCCTGTGCGCCGCACCCGCATCGCGTCCACGGATTTCCATCCCGGCGGTTCGCGCTCGTCGTCGGGGAGGCCCCCGTCAGATCCTGCGTCCTGCCCCGCGTCCCCGCCGTCCTGTCCACCTGCATCCTGGATGTCATTGCCGTCAGGCCCCGCATCCGACCCGCCGTCCTTGCAGATGCGAGGATTGTCGAGGCAGAACTGGTCCACCACGTCGTCGACGTCGAGGCACGCGGCGGCCTGGACGCTGAGCACCAGCAATCCAAGGGCTGTCGAGCGGAGCAGGGGCTTCATGGCCACCTCCCAGACACGAACACGGACGTCCCATCCAGCCCGAGCTGCACGGGCACCGGCTTCTTCGGCGACCCCAGCAGGTACATCCCCGTGGAGGCGCCCAGCCCCACCAGGCCTCCCACCAGCAGCCCCACGGAGGCCGTCTGCAGCCTTCGCGCGCTGTGGGCCACGTTCCTGGCATCGGCCTCTGAGTGGATGTCCTTCGCCGCTCCAACCAGCGTTGACCTCCGCCCCTCCGCCACACCCCAGAAGACGCCCGCCGCGACGACGAGGGCCCCTCCCGCCACGGCGGGAATCATCGCCTGGTCTCGCAAGGATGCGCGCGAGCCGGACACCTCCCGCACGGGAGAGGATGAAGACTCCGGGAGTCCCGCGGTGATGACGGGGAGCGGCTCTCGCGGCGCCTGGACCTCCTGCGCTTCCGAGACGGACTCCTGCTTCAGTGGCTCCCTGGCCGCCCCTCGCGTGGCCAAGGCTTTCAGGACTCTCTTGCGCACCGCTTCGAAGTGCCGCGTCACCTTGGGCGAGACAGTCAGCGGCAACTTCGCTTCGGGGTTCATGCTGAGGGCGGACGTGAAGGCGGCTTCGGCGTCGCTCAACCGCCCGCTCAACTCCGCCAGGATGACGCCCTGGTAGAGCGACAGCACCACCTCATCCTCGGGCCCGCGCGCTCCCTCCTTGCAGCGAGCCACCTGGTCCAGGGCACGCTCGTACTCGAGGTCCTCGAACAACAGGGTGATGGACTCCGTGCAGAGGCGTACGCCGGGGGAGACGTCGCCTCGGGCAACCCCTGGGATGAGGGAGAGCCAGAGAAGCATTCCCCAGACACAGGTGCCGGGCGGCCACGGGATGTTTGACGCCTTGCCGTGGATGGAAGGACGCATCGCATTGTCTTTCATTGCATGGGTCCATGCTCCCGGTGCTCGCGGAGATGAAGGGTTGCCCTGTCGCCGGGTGCTGCTCCGTCCTGCGATGGCCCGACCCCCGCGTCGTGGATGAACCCGTCACATCCGGGGGCTCGTCCACGAGGGGGCGCGCATGCCGCCTGATTGCGTCTACGGCTTCGGCGTCACCGGTGGGGTGTCGCTGCCATCCGGCGTGGAGGGGAGGGCGGTTCCACCGGGCGGCGGGGAATGCGCCGCGTCGCCCAGCGGGGCTCCCTGCCACGCCTGGAACCCGGTGCCGGCGGACGTCTGCCCGAGGGGGCCCGTGAAGGCGTCCTTCGTGTCCGAGTACTTCGCGTCCACCGTGCCGAGCGGAGCTCCAGGAGCCCCGCCCGCCCCGGACGTCTGGATGACCTCCTGCTGCGGCGGGGGCGTCAAGCCCAACACCTTCTCCAGCTCCGCCTTGCGATTCGTGCCATCGAAGGCCGAGTCGAGCTCGTTCTTGGTCGGCTTCACCTTGTCGATGTCCTTCTGGCTGTACGGGGCGGGCTTGCATTCCTCGAGGGCCAGCGCGTTCGCCTTGTGCATGGCCTGCTCCGCGCTCCTGGCGGCCAGGGCCGCCTGCTCCTCGGCCTTCTGGAGGTTCTGGGCCGCGGTCCTGGACGCCTCGTTGGCCTCCTTGAGTTTCTTCTCCGCGGCGGCGAGGGCTTCCTTCGACTTCTTTGCCTCTTCGGGCGTCTGTCCCGGCTTCTGCGCGGCCTTGCGTGCGTTGGCGGCTGCCTTCTCCGCGGTGGCCTTCTGCCGTCGCGCGGCATCCGCTTCGAGCTTGGCCCGCGCCAGGGTGTCCCGGGCCTCCGTCGCCGCCTTGCGTTTGGCTTCGGCGGCGAGCCGCGCCGCCTCCGCCTTCTGTCGGGCCGCCTCCGCGAGGCGCTGTGCCTCGGCGGGATCGACTTTTGCCGCATTCGAACCACCGACTGCCTTCACTCCAGCCATGGGTCCGCTCCTCTTGATTGGGGCTGGCGGGTCAATGATTGGCCGCCCGTGCAATCAATGAGGAAGAGGGAGCGGGCCCAAGGGCATCCCAAGAAATCCCTGGGGCCCCCAGGCAGGGCTTCAGTCCAGCAAGCCCTGGAGGCTGAGATCCAGCCGGCTGCTGAGCAGTCCCAACAGGCTCTCCAGTGCGAGCCGGTCCTGCTTCAGCCGGGGCGTGAGTTCCATGCGAACGCGCTCGAGCAACTGCTCGCGGGCCTCCGCGATCCTGCGCGCGATGCCGGAGCGCGAGCTGCCATACATGAGCGTCAGCCGGTCCATCGTGAACCCATGAAAGTGGTGCAGGCGCAGCAGGGTCCGCTCCTGTTCGGGGAGCACCGCCACCGCTTTCTTGAGCGACTCGACGAGGAGCTGACGCGCGTCTTCGCGCAGCAGCGCGTACTCGGGGTCGCTCGGGGCCAGGAGCCGCGCGAGTTCCTCGGGAGGCTCCGCGACGAGCTCATGGCGCGCGTCCCGGCCCACCAGCTCCCCGGCGATGCGCGCGGCGACGATGCCCACCCAGGTCAGCAGGGGCCCTCGTCCCCCATAGCTCGCGATCCGCGGGGGCGTGTCGCCGCTGCCCACCAGCAACCGCTCGCGCAGCACCTGGAGCACTTCGTCCACCATGCTCGGCGACACCCTCCCGAGCCGGGCGGGAATGTACCGGAGGATGTCCTGCTCGAAGGCCCGGAGGGCGGAGGGCTCCCCTCTGGAGCAGGCGCACGCGAGGTACAGGTCGGCGCCGTGGAGGATGCGCAACACCTCCGCGGTCCTTCCCACGGGCAGGTGGCGGGCCAGGTGCCGCGAGAAGGCCTCTTCCGGAAGTGGCGTCAGGGGCCCTGTCCACCGGGTCCGCGCCGCCTCGACGTGTTGCTTCAGCAGGGCCTCCAGCCCCTCCACGGCGTCCAGCTCCGCGCGCTGCTCCCGGGGCAGGTGCTCCCGCAGCAGCGCCGCCAGGGAGCCTGTCTTCCGTTGCTCGCTCATCGCTTCGCCTCCCGCTGTTGCCAGGCCAGCACCCGCTGGAGTTCCGGCCGGCCCCGGACTCCCACGGACTCCAGCTGCGTCCGAGCCTCTTCGGCCAGTTCGAGCGCCCGCGTCCGGTCCGGAGCGGGGCGCGTTTCGAGGAGCGCCCGGGCCAACAGGAAGGAGGTCCTCCCGGCCGCCTCCGCGTCACCGGGCTTGCCCCAGCGGGTCTGGATGCGACGGGCGCGCTCGAGCAACGGTGTGGCCTGCGCCGCGGCGCCCAGTGCCAGATGCGCCTTGCCGGCACAGGTCAGCGCGTTGGCACCGTCCTGGGACTCCGCGCCATCGGCCTTCTCGGTGAGGGTCCTCGCCCGCTCGCAGTACGCGAGCGCCTCCTGAGGGGCCCGTGTCGCCAGGGCCAGCTCGGCCAGCAGCTGCAGCACGGACACCGTCTTCCCTGTCGCCGGGCTGGAGTCCCCCTCCAGCCGCTTCAGCGCGCCCAGCAGGTCGCGTCGCGCCTCGGGGTAGCGGCCCGCCTTCAGGTGCACCTGCCCCCGGACGGTCAGCGGCAGGGCGGCGCGCGGCGAGTCCGGGCCCAGCGAACGCTGGACGCGCTCCAGGGCCTCCGTGGCGAAGGCCAGCGCCTCGGCGCCCTGACCTGCCTCTCGGGCGATGACCGACTGCTCCGTGAGCGCGAAGATGACGGTGATGTGATTGGGGCCCCGGCCCCGCTCGAAGATGGCGCGTGCCCGCTCGACCTGTGAGCGCGCCTCGTCCAGCCGGCCTTCCAGGCGCGAGACCCCGGCCAGGTTCAGCAGCACCGTCCCCAGCGGAGTGGTCTCCGGGCTGGAGGACGCCTCCTGGAGGGCCAGGGCCCTGCGCCAGGCATTGACGGCCTCCTCGTGCCGGCCCACCTCCAGCGAGGCCGTGGCGACGCGGTTGTAGGAGGTCACGAGGGCCGGGTTGTCGGGGCCCAGCAGGCGCTCGCGCAGCGCCAGGGCCTCGCGGTGGAGCTTCAGCGACTCCTCATAGCGGCCCTGGCCGTAGCGGATGCGTCCCAACTGGTGGATGAGGTTGGGCGTGCGCAGGCTGTCCGGGCCATTCCTCCTGCGCGAGAACTCCAGGCCCTGGAGCGTCTCCTGCTCCGCCTCGGCGAGCTGGCCGTGCGCCTCTCGCAGCGATGAAAGGCGCGTGTGCAGGTCCGTCGTGATGTCGGGGAAGCGCTCCCGCCCCAGCCGCTCGACGGCGGCCCGGGCGTGCAGGATGAGCTTCTCCGCTTCGTCGGGGCGCGACTGCTCCTCGCCCACCGCCCAGATGAGCTCCAGCCAGGCCCGTGCCACCGTCTCGTCGTCACGCGTGGCCTCGCCCGTCCACAAGGCCTGGTAGAAGAACGCCTCCGCTTCCTTGGGTTTGTTGAGGCCCCCGAGGAACACGCCGTGGGCCAGGAGCACCTCCGCCCGCAGCGGCTTGTAGTCGAGCCCCTTCAGCTCCTCGAGGAGGGCTGTCGTCACCGCGAGCCCCTCGGTGAACCGGTGCGACACGAGGTGGGCGCGGGCCTGCGCCAGCTTGTGCCGTGCCGCCTCCACCGGGGCCCGGAGGTTCTCGGGCGGCTGCGGCCGGGCGGAGAGGCCGGGCGAGTCCCGGCAGCCGGCAAGCCCTTCGAGCGAGGTCGTCAGCGGGTGCGCGTTCTGCACCGTCAGCGCGTCCGCCTTCTCCAGCACCTCGGTCACGGCGGCGAACTGCCAGAGCCGCGCGTCGAGGCACGCGGCCGTCTGCCAGGCGAGGTCCTCCGTGTCGTTGTCCGCGGCGATGCAGGCCTCGGTGCGAAGCGTCCGCCACTGGGCGGCGTACGCGTCCAGCGTCGACGCGAGCTGCTCCCATGCTGGCGCGGCGTAGGTCGCGCCCGTGGACAGGAAGGCCGTGCGGATCCGCTCGCGTCGCGCGGGGCTCCAGGCCACCGTGAGCTTCTCCACCTCCTGCTCGCAGTGGCTCCCCTCGCGATGCGTCATCCCGTAGGCCGCGAGGGTGCCCAGCACGCCCGCCACGGCCGCAGTGGCCGTCATGCGCGCAAGCCACCGGATGGGCCGTGGAGCGAGGGCCGCCAGGAGGGACTCCATCGACGGGAAGCGCTCCTCGGGGTTGGCGCTGAGCCCGCGGAGGACCGCGCGCCGGACGCGGGCTGGAACCTTCACCTCGCGCTTCGGGGGGCTGATGGTGCCTTGCCGCGCGGCCCGGGCCAGCTCCTGGAGCGTCCCACCCTGGAAGGGGCGCACGCCGAAGAGGGCCTCGTGGAGCGCCACGCAGAAGCTGAACTCGTCGGAGTGCGCGTCCGCGTGCTGGCCCTCCATGATCTCCGGAGCCATGTAGGCGGGCGTGCCCAGGAGCTGGCCCGTCCGCGTGAGGTGCCTCATGGAGGCGACCGGGGCCTTGTCGGGCTCCTGGAGCGGAGCGCCTTCTTCGTGGTGGATGGAGCCGGCGATGCCGAAGTCCGTCACGAAGACGCGGCCCTCCTTGCTCAGGAGGGTGTTGGCGGGCTTGAAGTCACGGTGCACCAGGCCCGCGGCGTGCGCGGCGGCGAGGCCCTTGCCGGCTTCGCGGAAGACCCGGAGCACCTCCTTCCAGGGACGCGGCTCCCGCATCCACTCCGCCAGCGTGGTGCCCTCCACCAACTCCATGGCGAGGAAGACGCAGTCTCCGTGGGTGCCCACGTCGTAGAGGGTGACGACATTGGGATGCGCGAGCCGGGCGAGCGCCTGGGCCTCGCGCAGCAGTCGCTGCCGCAGCTCTTCGCGTTGGCGTCCCTCGGGGCGCAGCATCTTGAGGGCCACCCGGCGTCCCAGCTCGGGGTCATCCGCCGCGTACACGACGCCCATCGCGCCAAGGCCGATGCGCTCTCGCACCACGTACCGGGAGAGCTTGTCGCCCGGCATCAGTGACTGGGACGCCGCCTGCGTGGAGGCCGTCGGAGCGCCGGCCAGGACCTGGGTGCCATTCCCCGCCGCCAGGACCCAACGGCAGTCCGTACATCCTTCCAGGTGCGCCAGGACAGAGGTCCGGTGCTCCTCCGAGAGCAGCCCCGCGAGAAAGTCCGTCAGCGTCGCTTCCTCTGGACATGAATGCATGTGTGCTCACTCCGCGATGCGTTCCGGTTTGCCAGACAAAGCCGTCGGAGAGTTGATTCAAGCGTGTGGGCATTCCCCCTTTGAAGTCCTGGGATGCAGCTTAGACCATTCCCTCGCTCTTCACGAGCGCATGGGCAGTCGTGCGTTGACTCGCGCACGGAAGAAATCCTGGGACGCAGGCGGGCCCATTCCCTCTTTCTTTATGAGCGCATCACTGGATTTCGGATTCTTGATTCTCAAGAAGGGTGCTCGGCGTTTCGTGAATCCTGTGTGTCGGTGTCTTCCTTTCATCTGGATGGTGTCTGTCTATTTCGATGATGGGCTGTGAGTCCTTTGTTGAGAGGGGAGTGTCCCATGGGCGCTGTCGCAGCTGCGAGTGGTCCGGGAGCAAAGGTAGACGCCGCCGAGCAGCAGCGAAAAGCGCAAGCGGATCAGCAAAAGGCGGAGGCCGCGAAGGTCGCCGCCGATGCCAAGATCAAGGCTGCGGCGGAGGCCCGGAAGGCCTTGCCTCCGGTCCGGCGCGCCGCGACTACCGCGCGGCAGGAGAAGGCCGCCGCGGCCACGGTCGCCAAGGACGCTCGCAAGGACGCGCGCAAGCCAGGGCAGACACCCTCGGAGGTGAAGAAGTCCAAGGAGACCTCCGCCACCGCGGACAAGAAGCTCGAGGATGCCACCGGGAAGTCGAAGGCCGCGGACGCGAAGCTTCAGGAGGCGGAGGAGAAGGCAGCCGTGACCGCGACGCGCGCCGAGGAGGCCATGCGCAAGGCGAACGCGTTGGCCCTCGCGGAATGCAAGGCGCCGCCCTACAGCCAGAAGGACATCGACAAGGTCAAGCCGACGAAGAACGAGCTCGACTCGGCCTTCGAGGGCACGAGTCGCAAGGCGGAGCTGGAGAAGGTGTTGGGCTTGACGCCTCCGCCGCAGCGGAAGGCCGCACGCAAGCCCGAGAAGGGTGATGCGCCTCCGAAGTCCCTCGATGCGGTGGATGCCAGGGTCGCGAAGGCCGCCGCGAAGGTGCATGGGAAGACGTACACGGACCCGTCCTCTGGCGCGAAGTACCAGGTGACGAAGAACGCCACCACGGGCGAGACGGTGTTGTCCGACACGACCCGCGGCACCACCGTCACCGTCAAGCCTGACGGCAGCTACACGTCCACGGTGACGTCAAAGGAGTCGACCAGGTCCGGCGGCACGCGCGAGACGACGTGGACGAAGTCGTCGGACGCACAGGGCAAGCCGACGCGCCTCGAGTCTCGCACGAGCCAGACGGAGCAGCACCCGGAGACTGGCGCCACCACGACGACGTCCACCACGCAGTACGACGCCACGCGCTCGCCGCCAGGGCTTCGGTCGCGCACCGGGGAGCTGCGCATGGAGAAGCCTCCGGCGGCGCTGGCGCAGCGGCGCGGCACGCCCCAGGGCCCGGCGACGGTGAAGACGGAGACGCAATTCAACGCACAGGGCCTGCCGACGAAGCAGGTGAAGACGACGCAAATCCACACGCCGGGCTTCAAGGCCCATGACGTGAGCGCCTTCGAGGCCGGTCAGGATTCGGCCCTGCGCAATGCCTCCAAGGGGGAGGACCACCACCGGACGAACAACGCCCCCACCCCGCTCAAGCCCGGAGAGTCCAGCCTCACCCTCACGGAGGAGACGCGCTTCAACGCCCAGGGAGAGCCCGCCGTCTCCACGAGGAAGACGGAATCGGTGGCCACCCAGGCGCTGAAGTCAGACAAGAACGGCAACGGCGTGCAGGTGGTGCGCACCCAGCAGGAGGTGACGCGCGGGCCCCAGGACTCCGCCTCCACCGACACGGCGCCCGCCCTCACCCCGAAGACGCCCGGCACCGTCAACCAGCGCACCACGGTGACCGGGTATGATCCGGACGGCAGCCACTTCGAAGCGGGGCACGCCAGCCGCTCACGGACGGTGACCCAGTCCTCCGGCACCGTGGACGCCCACGGACAGATGCAGCTGAAGCACCAGCCCACCCAGGTCCAGAGCCTCCAGGAGGCCAGCGACAACCGGTGGCGGTATGACCACGTCGGCTTCGACGTGGGCGCGGACGGCAAGCCGGTGCCGGGCCAGGAGCCCCGGCAGCTCGACAAGGAGCGTCAGCTCCCCTGGTACGAGGACGCGACGAAGTTCGTCGGCGACGAACTGAAGGCCCTGGCGGACACGGCCGACGACATCGCGGACGCCGCCTCCGACTTCGTGACGGCGCCGCTGCAAGAGGCGCTGACGGACGAGATCCAGAAGCTCGACAGCGCCGGGGACTCGGTGTCGCTGAGCGGCAACCTGGACGTGAAGTTGGGGCTGAAGGGGGGAATCTCGGGCGAGGCCGCCATCGAGCGGACGGAGGATGGCAAGTACCAGCTGTCGGCGGAGGTGACCGCGGACGTGGGCGTGGGCCTGCTGGGCTCGGCGTCGGTGGGGGCTGGTGGCCGCATGGAGTGGATGTTCAACACGCCCGAGGAAGCAGCGAAGGCGGCCCTCACCCTGGGCAAGGGACCCTCGGCGCTGGCCCCGGGGAGCGAGGGCCACACGTTCCTCAGGGACCACCTGTCCGCGATGGAGG